>CACXGG010000085.1 GCA_902767145.1 Oscillospiraceae bacterium
CACCAAGGGACTTCCCACCAAGGCCAAGGTCCAGCTCTACGGAATGGCCCTTATATTCCTGGTGTTCCTTTATAATTCACCTGCGGGCCTTGTCTTCTACTGGACCCTGAACAACCTGTTCTCCCTTCTGAAGAACATCTTTTATAAACTTAAGGATCCCAGGTTCATCCTTGCGGTGATGTCTGCTCTTGCAGGTCTTGCCGTTATCGGATATTCGCTTTTTAACGTAAAGACCATCTACGCCCAGAGGCTTGTAAGGCTCATAGTCGTTGGAGCGATACTCCTGGTGCCTCTGGCGGTCACTCTCGTAAAGAAGAAGGTAAAGCTTCCGAAGAAGAATATCCTGGGAGATGGAAAGGCCAGGGGATCGGTATTTCTTTTCTCTGCTCTTTTCATAACGCTCCTGACGGGGCTTCTGATCCCTTCATCCGTAATAGAGTCATCCGTTTCCGAGTTCGTGGACCTGACAGCCATGGCGGATCCTGTGAGATATCTTTATTATTCATGCTGCATATCGGCCGGATATTTTATCATCTGGTTCGGGTTCTTCTATCTTCTGGCATCAGAGGGCGGAAAGAAGATCATGTGCATGATCTCAGCAGCGGCAGCTGTTGTATTTGTTGTGGACCATATGCTCTTTTCAAAAGATCTGGGTACGCTTTCTTCCACGCTTAAATATGAGATCGGACCTGAGTATGGTGCTTCTAAGCAGCTTATCAACCTGGCGGTGGTGCTCCTTGTATCTGCCCTTGCCATCGTCATGGTCAGGTTCTTCAGCAGACAGACTTCTTTTGTCATCCTGGCTTCATGCCTGGCAGTGGGAGGGATGTCTGTCATCAATATGAATAACATAACAAAGGAATATAAGGCTCTGGATTATGTCTCCGACCAGGATGAGACTCCTGAGTTCTCACTGAGCACAGAGGGAAGGAATGTGGTGGTCATCATGCTGGACCGCGCCCTGGGTGCCCAGGTGCCGTATATCATGAACGAGCGCCCCGAACTCATGGAGCAGTTTGACGGATTTACATATTATCCGAATACCGTATCCTTCGGACCTTATACCAACTTCGGAACGCCGGCTCTTTTCGGAGGATATGAATATTCCACGGAGAATATGAACCTTAGAAGTGATACAAGCCTTGCCGAAAAGCACGACGAGGCATTAAGGGTCATGCCTTACCTTTTCGATGACAACGGATTTAACGTTACGGTGTGCGACCCGCCCTATGCAGGATATAAGTGGACGCCGGATCTCTCTATCTTCGATGACCACCCGGATATAAATGCTTATATCACCAATAACAAGTTCAACGATCTTGCCGATACGCTGTCCGGAGGAACGGAGAGGATCAGGGAGAGAAATTTCTTCTTCTATTCTCTTTTCCGTGTGGCTCCTCTGGCACTTAGAGGCAATATCTACAACATGGGCGCATATAACGAGGCTGATCTTTCCAGCAGGATAGTCGCCAACCAGTCCGTGGACAGCAGCTCCGTGGCATCAGGATATGATCCCCTGTTCATGAACGCATATTCAGTCCTGGCATGTCTTGACCAGATGACCGTCGTCGATGAAGGCGGAAGCGATAACTTCCTCATCCTGACAAACGACACCACCCACGAGCCTACGCTCCTTCAGAAGCCGGATTATACTCCCGAGGCATATGTGGATAATACCGAATTTGACAGGGATATGGAGTCAAGATATGTAGTTGACGGAAGGCAGATGAGGATGGATAATTCTTGGAGGATCATGCACTATCACGTCAATATGGCTGCTCTCATACAGCTGGGTAACTGGTTTGATTACCTGAGGGAGCAGGGCGTATATGACAACACAAGGATAATCATAGTATCCGATCATGGAAGGGATATAGGTCAGTTCGACGACATGATATTCTTTGACGGGGATCTGGATGTGGAATTCGTCAATCCTCTGCTTATGGTGAAGGATTTCGATTCCGAAGGCTTCACCGTGTCTGATGAATTCATGACCAATGGTGATGTTCCGGTGCTGGCATTCGACGGTATTATCGAGGATCCGGTAAATCCCTTTACCGGCAATCCGATAGTAAATGACGACAAATATAACGGGGATATCCACGTTATCCTTTCGGATATGTGGTCCCTTGACGATAATAACGGGAACACTTTCCTGAGTGATGACTGGTACAGTGTTCACGACAGTATTTTTGAGGAGGAGAACTGGGAATACTTAGGGTTCTACTGATGTAAGATGAATCTTTTTACCGTATTATATCTTCTGATAATAAGGCCGCTGGAGCTGATGTTCGAGATGATCTTTGCCGTCACGAACAGACTTGTGCCGCACCCCGGTATAGCCATAATCTTCCTGAGCCTGGCGGTTAACTTCCTGGTATTGCCCCTTTATAAGAGGGCGGATGCCATGCAGGTGGAGGAGCGCGACAAGGAAGCTGAGATGGCAGACGGTATCGCACACCTGAAGAAGACCTTCAAGGGCGACGAGCGTTTTATGATGCTCCAGACCTACTACAGGCAGAATAACTACAGCCCCACCCACGTTCTTAAGGGTTCTGTATCACTTTTCCTTCAGATCCCCTTCTTTATGGCAGCCTACAGGTTCCTTTCCGGGATGAAGCTCATAAAGGGCGTATCCTTCGGTCCCATAAGTGACCTGGGAGCTCCCGACAATATGTTCACCATCATGGGATTCGGCATAAATGTGCTTCCCATCCTGATGACCATCATCAGCCTTGTATCCGCATATATCTACACCAAGGGTCTTCCGGCCAAGTCCAGGATCCAGCTCTTCGTAATGGCAGCTTTCTTCCTGGTATTCCTGTATAACTCCCCTTCGGGACTTGCGTTCTACTGGCTTCTCAATAATGTATTCTCCATGATGAAGAATATATTCTACAGACTGAAGCGTCCGGGACTTGTGCTCTCAGTCATTGCTGCCATCTGCGGCGCCGCACTTATTGCCTACGCACCCATGACCCATTATTACACTTCCAGGATAGTGAACCTTACCCTGGCGGGAATAGCACTTATCATCCCTTTTATCCTTGTGCTCTTTAAGGACAGACTCCCTAAGATCAGGGTTTCCGATGCTCCTAAGGGTAATGGATCCCTTTTCTTTCTGGGAGGACTTCTGGCGTCTGCCCTTACGGGTATGCTCATTCCCTCGGAGGTCATGAAGACTTCCCCCGAGGAGTTTATCGATGAAATGACGTACCACACACCCAATACATATCTTCTGTATTCGGGATCTATCGCTCTTGGACTTTTCGTCGTATGGCTGGGCTTTTTCTACCTTCTGGCTTCTCCAAAGGCAAAGAACATCATGACCACCGGAATCTGCCTTATGGATGCGGTGTTTGTCACCGACTACATGTTCTTCGGCAAAGGCCTGGGCCAGATCAATAACACACTGGTCCTGGAAAAGGAGCTTAACTACACCGGATCCCAGAAGCTTATCAACCTTGCTGTCCTTGTGGTGGTAGTTGCCGTTCTGGGATTTGTCTTTGTCAAGTTCAGGAAGATCGGATTTGCCGTGATCCTGGCGGGACTCATCGCCGTTATCGGAATGTCCATCCCCAATATGAACAAGGTGCAGAGTGCTTTTTACAGGAATTCCTATATAAGGAAGAGCACAGCTACAGCAACTATTCCCCTGAGCACAGAGGGAAGGAACGTGGTGGTCATCTTCCTTGACAGGGCCATCGGATGTTTTGCTCCTTATATCTTCAATGAGGATCCTGATCTTCTGGAGCAGTTTGACGGCTTTACGTATTATGCCAATTCCATCGCCTTTGGATGCCATACCAAGTTCGGAGGCATGCCTCTCGAGGGGGGATATGAATATCTCCCCTGGAAGATCAACGAAAGATCTGACGACCTTCTGGTGGACAAGCAGAACGAGGCTCTTAAGGTGATGCCCGTCCTCTTTGATGAGAACGGATTTGAGACCACTGTCTGCGATCCGCCCTTTGCCAACTACAGATGGACTCCGGATCTTTCTATCTATGATGACTATCCTGATATCAGGGCTTTCAATACTGAAGGTGCCTTCAATGATCTCAATGCGGAATTCTCCCTTCAGACCGAGGTCATCAGACAGCGTAACTTCTTCTGTTATTCACTGTTTAAGGTGCTCCCCGTGGCATGCCAGGAGACTGTCTACAATAAGGGTATCTATAACAGGGTGGATGCCGACTATGACTATGAGGAGAATGACGATTTCACCCTGGGCCAGAGCAGGGACGGTTATGTGACATCAAACGGTGTCGAGGCTGAGTTCATGAACGCTTATACTGTTCTGACCAACCTTCCTTATATCACCGATATAAAGAACTCAGATGAGGATACATTCCTCTTCTTCGTCAATAATACCACCCACTGCATGCAGCTCCTGCAGGAGCCGGAATATGAGCCCAGGCAGCATGTTGATAATGCGGATTATGATGATGAGAACTGGGACAGGTTTACAGTTGACGGCAGGACCATGAATATGGATTCTGACTGGAATATAATGCACTACCAGATAAATATGGCCGCCTACAGGGAGCTGGGAGACTGGTTCGATTACCTGAGGGAGCAGGGAGTCTATGACAATACCAGGATCATCCTGGTATCGGACCACGGCTTTGACCTGGACCTTTATGAGGAGGCAGAGATGGGAGATGACTTCGATTTCAATATCACCTTCGTTGACTGTCTTCTCATGGTGAAGGACTTTGATGCGGAGGGCTTCACGGTCTCCGATGAGTTCATGACAAATGCCGATGTTCCCACACTGGCCACCAACGGGGTCATAGACGATCCGGTCAATCCCTTTACAGGTGAACCCATAAATATGGATTATAAGGATTCCGGAGATCTTCTGATCTGCTATTCCCATGACTTTAATGTCAGCGAAGATCTGGAACAGACCCAGTTTGCCCGCTGTGCATGGTATCATGTAGATCCCGGTGATATTTATGATATGGATAATTACTCTTATGCTGGTTATTCATAAATGGTATCATCTATCTGACTACAGAAAACAAACGGAGGAATGATGTTCAGTCTCGTCGTACCGGCTTACAGGGAAGGAAAGAACATAAGATGCAATCTCTTGAAGATGGCAGCTGTTCTTCGGGATGCCGGCATAGACTATGAGATCGTTGCCGTAAACGACGGATCTCCCGACGACACATATGAGGAGATCGTCAGGGCATCGGAAGAGGAACCTTCCATCCGTCCCGTTACATATGACGTGAACAGGGGAAAGGGCGGTGCCATAAAAGAGGGCATCATGAAAAGCGGTGGAGAGATCATCGGTTTTATCGATGCTGATCTCGATATCGACCCCGACCATCTTCCCGTCTATCTGGAAAAGATGGCATCCTCAGGATCAGATGTGGTCATCGGCAGCAAGATGCATCCTGAGTCGCAGCTGGACTACCCTCCCATGAGGAAGTTTGTTTCCTGGGGTTATTATGTTATCCTTAAGGTCCTTTTCGGAATGAAGACAAAGGACACACAGACAGGTATCAAGCTCTACAGGGGCGATCTTATCAAGGATATAGTCCCGAAGCTCAAGGTAAACGGATATGCCTTTGATATAGAGATACTGGCCCTGGCCAACAGCATGGGGGCCGTCATCACGGAGATGCCTGTCAGGGTGGGATATACAAGAGACGAATCTTTCGGTAGAATTAGATTCAGAGATATATGGAAGATGTTTACCGATACGATAGGCATCTGGTGGAATCTTAGGATCAGGAAAAAGTATTGATGAGCGGTAATGAGAAGATAGTAAAGCTTTCTGCTTCATATAAGGGTTATATCTGGGGCGGAAGAAGACTTATAGATGATTTCGGCATGGATTGCGGCCTGGACAGGCTGGCAGAGGCATGGCTCGTTTCCGCACACCCTGAAGGACAGTCCTCCGTAATAAGCGGTAAGGACAGCGGCATGATCTTCGGCGACTATATCGAGAGATATTATCCCGAGATCACTGAGAAAGCCCTTTCCACTTCCGACAGGTTCCCTCTTCTGGTAAAGCTCCTGGATGCCCAGTCCGACCTTTCGGTACAGGTCCATCCCGACAATGAATATGGTCTCGCAAATGATGGACAGCGCGGCAAGTCTGAGATGTGGCTCATCCTGGACAGTGCTCCCGGTGCCGGCATCTATGTTGGCTTTAAGGAAGACATGACGGAAGAGGCTGTAATAAAGGCTGTTGAGGACGGAACGGTCCTGGATAAGATGAATTTCTATCCCACATCCAAGGGAGAGGTATATTTTATCCCCGTGGGAACAGTCCACGCCATCGGCGCCGGAAATCTCATTTGCGAAGTCCAGAACAGCAGCACCTGTACATACAGGCTCTTTGACTATAAGCGTACCGATAAGGACGGCAACATGAGGGAGCTTCACCTGGACAAGGCACTGGCTGTAATGAACTACAGCAGATACGACGCCAAGGTGGAGTCCGACGGAACGGAGACCATCCTCAGGTGCGATGATTTTGTATGTGACCTTTACGAGGTGAACGGTACCAGGGAGATAGAGACGGATCCTTCCAGGTTCGACTGCCTTATCTGCGTAAGGGGAAATGTTGAGGTCTCCGCTGATGATTCCTGTGAGGATCTCAGTGCAGGCCAGTCCGCCTTTGTTGCTCCCGGAACTTCAAAGATAGTACTTAAGGGAGATGCGACGGTAGTTCTCTGTCACACCTGATCCTTTTCGAGTTTTCTTATCCTCAATACAAAAGCGATGATAATGAATATGGCGCAGACCACCCAGATGGCCGGTTCGCATATCGCTATGCCCAGATATCCCAGATGGACTGCCAGTATCTTTGCGGTGTAGATCTTAAGGATCAGCTCCATGGCGCTGGCGATGATGGGAACGAACCTTCCGCCTATGCCCTGAAGTGTGTTCCTGGTTATCAGTATTACAGAGAGTACAAAGTAGAAGGGCAGGTCCACCTTAAGGTAGAAGACTGCATTGTCGATGACCTCCGGATTGCCGGAGCCGGATATGCCCTTTACCATCAGAGGTCCCAGGGTATAGATCATAAGGATGAGAAGGACGTCCAGACCGAAGGAGAAGAACATGGTCTTTCTAAGGCCTTCCTTTACCCTGTCATATCTTCCTGCTCCGTAGTTCTGGCCCGCAAAAGTAGCCATGGCAGTGGCAAGTGTGCCCACCATCATCATGCAGAGCTCTGAGATCTTCCTGGCGGTGGTGTGTGCGGCGATGATATCCTTGCCCAGGCCGTTGATGGCTCCCTGAAGGATCAGGGTACCGAAATTGACCACGGTGAACATAAGGGCAAAGGCAATGCCGGAGGTGAAAAGATCCATCATTATTCTTTTGGAAAACACCATGTCCCCTTTTGATATATGGAGCTCAGGGACCCTGAAGATTATATACAGAAGGGTGATAAGGGCAGAAACTGCCTGGGAAAGGGCGGTGGCATATGCTGCGCCGCGAAGTCCGAGGCCGTATCTTCTTATGAACAGAAGGTCCAGGCAGATGTTCAGGACAACGGAGATAAAGAGGATATAAAGAGGTGTCCTGGAATCTCCGATGGCTCTGAGAAGTCCTGAAAGTACATTATATGAGAAGGAAAATATCACCAGGAGGATCAGCACGGAGATATAGCTGTAAGCCGTGTCGAATAAAGAGTCCTCGATATTGAGCCTGTGCATTATGGGCTTGAGGGTCAGGAAGCCGGTGATGGTGATGACAGAGGCCCAGGCTATTCCGATGAACAGTGTGTTTGCCACTGCCACCTTCAGTTTTTTTACATCCCTGGCACCGAAGTGCTTTGCGACTACCAGGGAGAAGCCCTGGCTCATTCCGAACAGGAGGGAGTTAAAGAGTCCGAAGATAGGGGATACCGATCCTATGGCGGACAGGGCGTCGTCACCCAGAGTGTTTCCGATGATGGCAACATCTGCCAGGTTATAGAACTGCTGGAGGATGTTACTGAGATAGATAGGCAGGGCAAAAAGGAGGATCACCTTGAGGGCATTCCCTTTTGTAAGATCTGTTATGTTGCTCTTTTTCCTTGTTATCTCACCCATCGTTCGGATTATCCTTATCGAAGGTATATTAATCTATCACATCCATAACAAAATTGTCACATTTTTCACGAAAAATTTCCTTGAAAAATACCCCCCGTGCTGTATCATCAATCTTAGTGACATTAAGAGAGGCGGAAACATTTGGCTAAGATCATAAGTGAATACAGGATCGCAAAAGAGATCTTTGAACTTGGAAAAGGGATAATCCTTACAGATGAGGCTCAGGAGATGAAGAAGTTCACCCAGCATGGTGATACTTCTGTTTTTGAGCATGCTGTTTCCGTAGCCAAGTACAGCCTTATCTATGCCACTGTCATCGAGAAGTACTTTGGAAAGAAGATCGACAGGCAGAGCCTTGTAAGAGGAGCTCTCCTTCACGACTATTTCCTTTACGACTGGCATGAGAAGCACAAGGGTCACGGACTTCATGGTTTTACCCATCCCGGAACTGCTGCTGATAATGCAGAAAGGGATTTTGATCTCAACGACCTTGAGAAGGATATCATCAGAAAGCACATGTTCCCTCTGACACCTATCCCTCCCAAGCATATCGAGAGCGCTATCGTATGTATAGCCGATAAGTGGTGTGCTCTGTGCGAGACGTTTAAGATAGATATATCTTCCTACATTATATATAGGATCAATCTCCGTTTTGACCTCATCAGGGGCAATATCAGGATCGGTCACCGTGAGAGCCACGCACTGAAGTGAGCTCTGTACCTACCACTCTCTGTTATATAAGAAGAGGAAAAGATATCCTCTTTATCATCAAGGGATCCAATGGAAACATGAACGACGGTCTCTGGCTTGGCGTCGGAGGTCATGTGGAAAAGGGTGAGACCCCTGAGGAATGTATCATCCGTGAGATAGGTGAAGAGACCGGCACCACCCCGGAAGAACTTCAGGGACTGAAGCTCAGGGGAACGGTATTCTTTGAAAACGACAGATGCGACGATGAGACCATGTATGTATTCGAGGCGGAGTATACGGGAGAGAAGGATGTAACTTCATATCCATGCGACGAAGGTGAGCTCCGCTGGGTGGATATAAAAGACGTATATGATCTTCCTATCTGGGAAGGCGACAAAGAGATATTTAAATGTCTGTTTGAAAGCTCTGAAAGCTTCACTCTGAAGCTCGTATATCAGGGGTATGATCTCGTAAAAACAGTCAGGCTTTAAATATTAGGAAAATTATATAAAAACATTACAAAAAATCTCTTGACAGAAGGTAACTTACGAGATATGATACTTGAGCACTTTGCGAAAGGGAGACCTGAAGCAAAGGGGCACGGATCTTGAAAATTGAACAGAATGCAGAACTTGAAACAACGAGCCTGAAGTTGATTCGTAAACGAATTGAGTTTAGTA
>CACXGG010000086.1 GCA_902767145.1 Oscillospiraceae bacterium
ATACGCGTGCGTATTTTTATTATTTAATGGTATAATCTAATAGTATGTTTATAAGAGCCCCATTAAGGGACGGAGGAAAAAATGGCAAATTCAGATGAATCCAAGGAGCTGCGTAAGCAGCAGGAAGCCGAGATGGACTCGGTCTTCAAGTCCGAACAGAATACTATTGTTCCCGTAGATCTCGACAAGGAGATGAGGAAATCATTTATCGACTACGCCATGTCAGTTATCACTGACCGTGCGCTTCCGGATATCAGGGACGGATTAAAGCCCGTTCAGAGAAGGATCCTCTACTCCATGTACGATCAGGGATTTACTCCCGATAAGCCTTTCCGTAAGTGCGCCACCACCGTCGGTGACGTTCTCGGTAGGTTCCACCCCCACGGTGACGCATCTGTTTATGATGCTCTCGTAAGACTGGCCCAGGATTTCTCCCTGAGGCACACACTGGTAGACGGCCACGGAAACTTCGGTTCCCTGGATGGTGACCCGCCGGCTGCATACAGATATACAGAGGCAAGGCTGGAGAAGGTCGCTCTGGAGATGATGAGCGATATCAAGAAGAATACGGTAGATTTCAGGCCCAACTTCGACGAACACGAGATGGAGCCCGTTATCCTTCCCTCCAGATTCCCCAACCTACTGGTAAACGGTTCTGTAGGTATCGCCGTAGGTATGGCTACAAATATCCCTCCCCATAACATGGGTGAGACCATAGACGGCGTTATCATGATGATGGATAACCCGGATGTTACTGTTGACGAGCTCATGACCGTGGTCAAGGGCCCTGACTTCCCCACAGGAGGCGCTATCCTGGGAACATCGGGCATCAGGGAGGCTTATTCCACAGGTAAGGGAAGGATCGTAGTCCGTGCCCATGCCGAGATCGAGGATTATGCCAACGGAAAGCAGAGGATCATCTTCAGTGATCTTCCCTTTGCAGTTAATAAGGCGAGACTCATCGAGAGGATCGCAGACCTTTCCAAGGAGAAGAAGATCGAGGGTATCTCAGGTCTCCGTGACGAGTCTGACCGTAATGAGAAGGTCAGGATCGTTGTCGAGGTCAAGAAGGATGCCAATGCCGATGTAGTCCTTAACCAGCTCTACAAGAACTGTCCTCTCCAGGACGCATGCTGCGCTAATATGATCGCACTCGTCCCCGATAAGGACGGAAAGCTGGAGCCCCGTGTCATCACACTTATCGATGCTCTCAAGTACTATGTCCAGCATCAGGAGAACGTAGTCCTCAGAAGGACCGAGTTCGATCTTGAGAAGGCTGAAGCAAAGAAGCACCTGGACGAAGGTCTCCTTCTTGCCATCGACCACATCGACGAGATCATCTCTATCATCCGCGGATCCAGGACAGAGGCTGATGCCAAGGTCAACCTGAGCAACAGGTTCGGATTCTCCGAGAAGCAGGCCCAGAATATCGTTGATATGAGACTTGGTAAGCTCACCGGTCTTGAGAGAGAGAAGCTCCAGGCAGAGATCGAGGAACTCACCCAGCAGATTGCACACTTCAAGCTCATCTTAAGCGACAGGGAGATGCTCCACAGCACCATCAAGGAGGAGCTCCTGGAGGTAAAGCGCAAGTTCGCTACACCCAGGATCACTGAGATCATCCACGGTTCCTTCGACGATATCGACGACGAGTCCCTTATCCAGGAGCAGGATATCGTAGTTACCCTGACCCACTTCGGATATATCAAGAGACAGCTTATCGATACATATAAGCAGCAGCACAGAGGCGGCAGGGGAATATCTGCCCAGGGCACAAGGGAGGAGGACTATATCGAGAAGATCCTCACCACCACCACCCACAAGTTCCTCATGTGCTTCACCAATACTGGAAGAGTCTTTAAGATCAAGGGTTACAAGATCCCTGAGACTGCCTCCAGATCCTCCAGGGGAACGGCTCTCGTCAATCTCCTGAACCTTATGGAGAATGAGAAGATCAGGAATATCATCCCTGTTGACGACTTCGAGAATGAGGAGCTCTACCTGACCATCGCCACAAAGAACGGTATCGTCAAGAGAACACCTCTGCCCAGCTATAAGAACATCAACAAGAACGGTCTTATCGCCGTTAACATCAGGGACAATGACAGCGTTGTAGACGTTTCCCTCACCAGGGAAGGACAGGAGATCATCCTTGTATCCTCCTCCGGTAAGGCTATAAGGTTCAATTCCGACGACATCAGGGAGACAGGAAGAAATACTTCCGGTGTAAGAGGAATGAAGATCCCCGAGAGCGACAGCATCGTGGGAATGGTACCTGTAGAAGAGGGCGGAGAGCTTCTTGTTATCTCCAAGAAGGGATACGGAAAGAGAAGTACCGTTGACGACTACAGAGCACAGAACAGAGGCGGTAAGGGCCTTATCACATATAAGGTCACAGAGAAGACCGGCGAGCTCATCGGATGTACCCTGGTCAATAACGAAAATGACCTCCTTATCATCTCCGATACAGGTGTCATCATCAGGGTTTCCGCAGAGGAGATCCCTACTCTTTCAAGAGCTACTTCAGGTGTAAGGCTCATGAGGGCATCCGGTTCCGCTGTCGTCGACTTCGCCATCACATACCACGAAGAGCCTGAAGAGGAAGAGATCCCCGAGGGCGAGACGGCAGAAGCTGTTGAGGCAGCCGAGACTGAAGAAAAGGCCGAAGGTCTTGAGGCTTCCGGAGAAGAGAATAATGAAGCTTGATCATAAAACTGGAACAGGATTACTGAGAAGCGCCGCTTCCCTGATCCTGTCAGGTATCCTGACCATATCTGTCCTGCCCTTTGGTGCCAGGGCGGATATAAGCCAGCCTGATATCACCATACCCACACTGGCTGAGGTAAACTGCTCATCCTACTGTGTCTATGACAAGACTGCAGATGAGATAATCCTCAGCAAGAATCCCCACGACAGGATCTATCCTGCCTCTATGACCAAGATCATGACGGCACAGCTGGGACTTGATTATCTCGATATAGATGATTATCTGACGGTATCCCAGAATGCCCTCGATAACGTTACCACCGACTCCACGCTGATGTATGTCACCCTGGATGAGGAGGTTAAGGTATCCGAGCTCATCTACGGTATGATGCTCCCTTCAGGTAACGATGCGGCCAACGTAGTCGCCGAGGGCGTTATCGATGCCATCTATGAGGACTATCCTGCTGACGGAGACGAGGTGGGCCCCGACGGCATCAATGCCTCCTACTTTGAGGAGGTACTGGGCGTAAGCGGTGAGGAGATCCTGGAGAGCTACAAGCTCTCTGCCTTTGCGGAGCTCATGAACCTCCGCGCCTCCAATATCGGATGTACCGCTACGCACTTTGTTAATGCCAACGGTCTTCACAGCGACGACCACTATACAACGGCCAGCGATCTTGCCCTGATCATGTCAGAGGCCTGCAAGAATCCTGACTTTAATACGGTCATCAATTCCCCCACCCATATCTTCGAGGCTACCAATGCCCACACCGAAGACGGATGGTCTGTTGTAAGAAACACTAACTCCCTTCTGACAGATCCCTGGCTTGCATCCAAGACAGCCGAGGGAGAGGATACACATCTTACAGCCTATATCGGAGGTAAGACAGGTACCACATCCGCCGCAGGCACAGGAGTTACGTCATATTGTGTAAACGAGAACGGACACGAGCTCTTCGTATCGGTCTGCGGTATACCTTCTGAGAACTACTCCAACCGAGACATGTACGTGGCATCAGTAGTCGCTTACGGAAATCTCCAGTGCTGGGAGAACGATCCCGTCACTGTCATCCCCGGAAATGTGGGAGATTACCAGAGGTTCAACTGGCCTGTGGACGAGCGTCCCCAGTACGATCCCCTTCTGGTCCCCGGAGACGAGCTGACAGCTGACTATATGCCTGAAGAGTTCTACGAGATACAGGAAGATGATGAGGAGACCGACGCTTCCACCGTCGGCGAAGAGGGAGTCGTGGAAGAAGAGGAGGGCTCTGAAGACGGAGACGATTCCGTTCCTGTGTCCACACCTACACCTACTCCCGTGCCCGGAACGAAGGAATACTACAAGTCCAAGGTCCTTAATACCACCATCGGACAGTTCGTAAACCAGAACAGGGTCATCTCTTTTGTAGTCCTTTTTCTGGTGCTCCTGATCCTCATCTGCACCATAGTGCTCATCGCAAGGGTCACATCAGGTTCCAGGAAGAGGAAAAAGAAGAAGGGCGCCCGTCCCTTTAACGGGAATATCGACAGCCTTATATAATGTATTATATTAATAAGACCCCCGGAGTCAGTTCCTGGGGCCTTATTTTGTGAAAGTACGTTAAAAGTACGTTTGCGGGGTCCGCAGACGTACTTTTTTGATACTATTTGAAAAAGTACGCGAAAAGTACGTTTCGGGGGTGGCCAAACGTACTTTTACGATACTTTTTTCCGGGCATAAAAAAGAGGCTGTCCGGAGACAGCCTCTTATAAGACTCGTTTATCTGGTGATCAGATATCCTTAACGCTGTCGAGGACTGCACGGACGTTAGCCTCAGACTTCTTAAGGAGTTCCATCTCAGCAGGTGTAAGAGGAGCTTCAACGATCCTCTCGATACCTTCCTTACCGATGGATACGGGAACGTTAAGAACGATATCGTTGATACCGAACTCGCCGTTAAGGACTGTACCGCATGTACGGATGGTGTGCTCATCTGTGAGGATGGATCTTACAAGAGTAGTAGCAGAAACTGCGATACCGTTGTATGTAGCACCCTTGAGCTTGATGATCTCTGCACCGGACTTCTTTGTTCTCTCAGCGATGTCAGCCTTCTCAGCGTCTGTGAGGGACTTGCCTGTAATACGTGCATACTCGTCAACCTGAACACCTGCGATGTGTGTCATAGACCATGCAGGGAACTGTGTCTCACCGTGCTCACCGAGCATGTAACCGTGAACGTTACGAAGATCGATACCGCCGAGGTGCTGGCCAAGGAGATATCTGAAACGTGCGGAGTCAAGGTTTGTACCGGAACCGATAACCTTAGAGGAAGGAAGTCCGGACCACTGAGCGATCTTGTATGTAACAACATCACAGGGATTGGATACAACAAGGATAACACCGCCGTTGTAGTACTTCATGATGCTGTCTGTGATGATCTTAGCGAGCTTAACGTTCTTAGCTGCAAGATCCATTCTTGTCTCGCCTTCTTTTCTGGGGATACCTGCTGTTACGATGATAACATCAGCATCCTTGATCTCGTCATAGTCACCTGCGTGGATGTCCATCTGACCAAGGAAGGGAAGACCGTGTCCGATATCGAGGACCTCACCCTGTGCCTTATCCTTGTTTACGTCGATAAGAACGATCTCAGATGCGAGCTGCTGGAATGTAAGAGCGAATGTGATTGTTGCTCCGACTGCGCCTGCACCGACAACGCAGATCTTAGAACCTTTAGTGTTACTCATAAGAATAAACCCCCTAAAAATATAGATATATGATCGACAGCAAATCGTTGCCGTGATATGAAAACGATACTGCACAAGAATAATACCAAATATGAGGTTGGTTTTAAAGAAAATTCTTATTATTAACTTGTTAAATAAATATATATCATATATAGATTGGTTTGGTGATTTTGTACTCAAACAGGAGACATGATTTTAGCCTCCTAAAGTCGCGAAAAAAGTTTTTAAATAAATGGAAAAAACCGCTTGACATAACCCGAATCACGATATATTATTAACAAGCACTTTGCGAAAGGGAGACCTGGAGCGAAGGGGCACGGATCTTGAAAATTGAACAGAATGCAGAACTTGAAACAACGAGCCTGAAGTTGATTCGTAAACGAATTGAGTTTAGTA
>CACXGG010000087.1 GCA_902767145.1 Oscillospiraceae bacterium
CAAACTGCCACCCTTTCTACACAGGTAAGCAGAAGCTTGTAGATACAGGCGGACGTGTTGACAAGTTCAACAAGAGAATGGGAAGAGTTTGATCTTTATCCTGAAAACAAGAGCGGTTCCTTCGGGGGCCGCTTTTTTTCTGCCCGGAAAGCCCTGAATATAAGGCAAAATAACGGCAAGGCACAGACTTCTTTATAATGCGCGGGGTATAGTGTTATAATACGGAAGGAAAGTTAACTGAACTGGAGTATATATGTCTGAAAACAAAAACATCAAGAAGACCACCATCGGTGGCCAGGCCCTCATCGAGGGCATCATGATGGTAGGTCCCAGAAGGACCTCCATTGCCGTACGAAAAGGCGATGGTACCATCCACGTGGAAGAGATCAAGCAGAGCGAGAGAGTAACCTTCTTCGAGAAGGTTCCCTTCGTCAGAGGCTGCATCAGATTCTGGAAGATGCTGGTAACAGGTACCGGGGCTCTTATGAAGTCTGCAGAGCTCTCCGAGGAGGGCGCTCCCGACGTAGTTGATGAGACAAAGAAAGAGAAGAAGAAGTCAGCTCTCGATGATTATCTTGAGAAGCATTATGACCTGATGGTGGTACTTTCCGCCATCCTTGGTATCCTCATAAGCATCGGTATCTTCATCCTTCTTCCCAATCTCATCGTATCCATCGCATCGAAGTTTATGTCCGATGAGCTCAGGGACGCATCCTGGATGTCCGTTGTCCTGAACATCGTCGAAGGTATCCTCAGGATGCTCTTCTTCTTCATCTACCTGAGGCTCTCCTCAAAGATCGAAGGCATCGAGAGAGTATGGCGTTACCACGGCGCTGAGCATAAGACCATCGCATGCTACGAGGCAGGCGAGCAGCTCACCCCCGCTAATATCATGAAGTATTCAAGATTCCATCCCAGATGCGGTACGGCATTTATGTTCATCGTACTTGCCATATCCATCCTTATCTACACAGTTGCAGGTGCCATCATCGGATCTGACAGCATCCTGGTAAATGCTCTTCTGAGACTTATCCTGATCCCCATCATCTGCGGCGTATCCTTTGAGATCCTTAGATTTGTAGGTAAGCACGATAAGAACCCTGTATGCAGAGGACTTTCAAAGCCGGGTCTCTGGCTCCAGAAGTTCACCACTGCGGAACCTGACCAGCCCATCATCGAAGTTGCCATAGCAGCAATGCAGGCGGTCATCCCCGAGAACGCACAGGACGATGTCTGGTAACAGCAGACAGCAATATCTGGAAAGACTTATAAGGGCGGGCATTGACATAGACGATGCCCGTCTTGAATTAGATGACTTTATTACCGCATCTTCCGGTGAAGATGAGCTGGAAGGCTTTGTCTCAAGAAGGGAAAAGGGTGAGCCTGCGGCGTATATCCTTGGATATAAGGACTTCTTCAAGGACAGGTTCTCCGTAAGAAAAGGCGTCCTCATCCCCAGATCAGACACTGAGATCTTAGTGGAGACAGCCCTTCAGTTCCTGGGCTGTAATGACATGCCCCTGGGAGATATGGCAGATATCCCTGTATATGAAGACCTTTCAGGCCGGATCCGCATGGCCGATCTCTGCACAGGAACAGGCTGCGCAGGCCTTTCCGTATTTCTGGAGATGACGAGAAAGGGCAGGGATATGAGGCTCATTATGTCGGATATAAGCGAAACAGCAGCCGATTGTGCGTCTTCAAACATACAAAACCTGGTCCCGGAGGAAAATAAAACGCTGGTAAGCCTTCTCACGGAGGATGTTTTGACATCAGACGGGTCTTCCTACACTTCTGAAGGCCTTCTTGATGTGGTGATATCCAACCCTCCCTACATCAACGATGAGGATATGAAGACACTGCCCTTTGACGTGGCTTCCTACGAGCCGGAACTGGCCCTGAGGGGTGGTCCCGACGGTCTTTCGTTTTATTTTCGTTTGGCTTTCATTTCTGATAAGATATTGAAAGAGGGAGGGGCCCTTATCGTGGAACACGGGTACGATCAGGGGCCTTCAGTAAGGGAGATCTTCGAAAAACAGGGATTTAACAATGTTACAACCCTAATAGATTATGGGGGTAACGACAGAGTGACCTTCGGGAGGAAAAAACATGGCAGGTAAGTTCTTCCTTTTTCAATATGAAAAAGACGACGTGGTAAAGATGCGCAAAAAGCACCCCTGCGGCAGCTTTGAATGGAAAGTAATGACCATCGGCAGCGAGATAAAACTGGAGTGCTGCGGCTGTAAGAGGATGATGGTCATGGACAGGCCGACCATCGAAAAAGCCACCGCTTCCGTAAAGCGCGGCGACGAGATCATAACAGGTAAGTCTTAGACTATCTCAGTGGATTGGGATACGCAGATAAGCCTTCCGTCGTTATCCTCAAATACAAACTGGCGGTTTAAAGGGCTCTTCTCGGCACTCTGTGCATCGGGGAGCTCTTCTTTTATGTCTACTCCTGCCGTGCGGAGCTCGTTCTGAAGAAGGAAGGGCTCGCTGGCGTAGATATAAAGATCATAGGCTGAAACGGAGAGCTTACTTAAGATAAATGACTTTCCCCCCTGGACCAGGTTTATGACTGTATTGTCCCTGGTAAGCCTTATGTGGGGCATCTTTTCGTCCTCCAGATGGAAGGCCTTGAAGCCGCACTTTGTCTCGTAGAAAAGGGCTGTTTTCGTGATGTCCTCACATACGAAGATGGTGGCGGAACTGTTCATGAGATGAAGGGCGTTCTGTCCCTCTCCCTCAGTATTCCCATCTTCAGCGGGAGCTTCGGTGAGGGAGCTGTTCTCGTTATTGAACTTATATCCCAGAAGGGGCTTTCCGAAGGCCTGCTCGTGCTCCTCCAGGGAGTCCATTATCTTCTTTCTCTCTATGATGGCTTCCGTGGTCATGGTGGAGGGAACGTCACGAAGGCTCTCGATCTTCTCCAGATACTCGGCAAAGCTTACGAACCTTATGTAAAGGGGCATTATCTCATCGCAGGACTTGGGAAGGTCGCGGTTTCCGTTCAAAAACATCATGCCGTATTCCACCGCTTCAGCGGGAAGGGAAGCGAAGAGCTTGTTGAGAAACAGCATCTCCTCCATGGAGTTGTCGGCACAGCCGCCGGCCTTAAGGGTCTCTTCGAACATATCGAAGACCTTGTTCATATCGTGCATCGGGTAATTCTTATTAAGCATGAATGCCTCCACGGGGAAGATTTTTGTTAATTATATCATTAACGCGGCCCTTGATTAATTTTGCGCGAGTAATAATATAGAGCGTATGGCAGGAATGAAAAAGACAAATGCAATGAGGATGCTCGATAAAGCGGGCATCTCCTATGAGGCGAAGGAGTACGAATACGACGAGAATGACCTGGACGGTCACCACGTCGCGGAATACTTTTCGCTCCCCTATGAAAATGTATTCAAGACCCTTGTGGCAAAGGGCGAGAGCGGGGAATATATGGTCTTCTGCCTCTCCGTCGACGACGAGGTGGACCTCAAGAAGGCTGCAAGGCTCGCAGGCGAAAAGAGGGTGGAGATGATCCACGTGAAGGACCTGCTCAATGTTACGGGTTATATAAGGGGAGGCTGCAGCCCCATCGGCATGAAAAAGAAATACCGCACATATATCGACGAGATGATCCTTCTTCTCGATGAGATATATGTCAGCGGCGGTCAGAGGGGAGTACAGCTCAGGCTGGACCCTCAGGACCTCATAGATTTTACAGAAGCAACGGTAGGAGAGTTGACATAAATGGACAAATATCTGGTATTCAGATCACTGGCGATAATCATAATCGCCGCAAAGATTTTCGGACTTGGAGCAAGAAAGCTCAAGGCGCCCCAGGTGGCAGGCGAGATCGTCGCAGGCATCCTCATAGGTCCCAGTGTCCTGGGCCTTGTACAGTATTCCGATTTCCTCGGCCAGATGTCCGAGATCGGCGTAATGATCCTGATGTTCACTGCAGGACTTGAGACGAGGATCTCAGAGCTTAAGAAGACGGGAGCAAAGGCCTTTGCCATCGCCTGTGCAGGCGTCTTTATCCCCCTCGTACTGGGAACGCTGCTCTACTTCGGTTTCTATGGAACCGCACCCTGGGGATCTGAGGAGTTCTACAAGGCTGTATTCATCGGCCTCATCCTGACAGCGACCTCCGTAGGTATCACCGTTGAGGCCCTGAAGGAGCTGGGCAAGCTCTCTGAGACGGTGGGCACCACCATCATGAGCGCCGCCATCATCGACGATGTCATCGGCATCATCGTCCTCACCATAGTCATCGGATTTAAGGACCCCAGCCAGAAGGTGGGAAGGACCCTTCTCATGACAGGTCTCTTCTTCGTCTTCTGTATAGCCTTCGGATATGTTGTCTACAGGCTCTTCAAGATCTATGACAGAAAGCACAGGCACACCAGAAGGATCCCCATCATCGGACTTGCCATGTGCTTCGGACTTTCCTATATCGCCGAGAGATACTTTGGTGTCGCTGACATCACCGGTGCCTTCATCGCAGGAGTCATCTTAAGTTCCCTCAAGGACTCCGACTACATCTCCAGGAAGATGGATATAAGCTCC
>CACXGG010000088.1 GCA_902767145.1 Oscillospiraceae bacterium
AATACTTTTCGAAAAAAGAAAGAGGCGGCCCGCTGTGGACCGCCTCTTCTTTTTTATGTTTTCTTTATTATCATTCCTTATCCTTCTTATCCTTCGTCAGGCTGTGCTGATAGGCAAGATTTATCATGGCTGCAAGGAATATACACGGGAAGCTTATGGTCATGTAGGGGACCATCTCTCCTGTTATCATGGATACTATGATAAGTACGAGAGCTACTACTCCAAGTGTTCCGTTAACTGCTACATAAGCGATCTTCTTTCTGTCTTTCATTTTCATTTCCTCCTGTGAAAGTGGTTTTGTTTGATGAGCTCATCTTAGCTTTCCCCGGGAGGAGATAAAAGGACACAAAACGGGCAAACGCCCTGTTTCCGGGATGGGACACGGATTGTCCCGTCTTTTTACTTAAGGAGCATGGCGAGTTTTACCCTGTCGTGGATCCCTGTCTTGTCGTAGATATTGGAGATATAGTTCTTTACAGTACCCTCTGATATATAGAGCTTATTTGCGATCTGCCTGTTGTTCAGGCCCTCGGATATGAGATAAGCGATCTCCTTTTCACGGTCTGAGAGCTCACATGTTATGCTGTTACCGCTCTCCTCCCCACTGTTTTTTCCGCTGAGGAGCATGGTGAGCCTTTTTACCACCTTGGGGTCCAGGACGCTGGATCCGTTAAGGATCTGTTCGATGGCTCCGAATATGGATTCCTTGCCGCTGTCCTTGAGAAGATAGCCGTCTGCACCCCGGCTTATGGCGTCAGTTATGTTCTTGTCGTCGTAAAACGTTGTCAATACAAGGATCTTTATCCCGGGGTACTCATCCCTGATCCTTCCGATGAGCTCGATGCCCCCCATTCCCTGCATATTCAGGTCCACCAGGGCCAGGTCACAGGTCTTTTCCTTCAGGATCTCCAGGGCCTCGTTTCCGTCGTGGGCCTTACCCGTGATCTCCATATCCTTCATGGAAAGGATGATCTCCAGGCTGTCCAGCAGCATGTCTTCGTCGTCAACAAGAAGTATCCTGTACATATATCCTCCTTAGATGGGCAGCTCCACCCTGGCCTCAAAGCCCTGTTCACCCTGACCGAACCCGGCCTTTCCTCCGCATCTCTCCGCATAGGAAATGATCTTCTTAAGTCCGAATCCGGAAGCGATGAGCTGCTCCCTGTTATCTTCACTGAACCCGCTCTCCCCGTTATCCTTAACGGAAAGCTCGATATGGCCCGAATCACCCTTCAGCATCACATAGAACTCAGTGGCGTTTCCGTGCTTCACTCCGTTGGTCAGGAGCTCCTGAAGGACACCTGTGAGGAACTCCGCATGCTCCCCGGGGATCTTCATCTCATCCGAATAGATATCGTAGATCTTTATGACCTTCCTGGTGGTATCCATGGTGAAGTTCTCGATGATGTTGTCCATATAGCATATCATATCCTTTATGTCCGTATCCTTTGAATCCTCATCCAGGGCCCTTACTGCAGATCTTATGGAATCAAGGCTTCCCCTTATCCTCTTCCCTGCATCGTTCATCTTATCCCTGGCGGCGTCAGGATCCTTTTCGTAGAGCATATCGGCAGCGTCCAGGGTCATGATGGCTGCGGTGATGGAATGGCCCACGCTGTTATGGATATTCCTGCTTATATTTTCACGCTCCATGAGCCTGGCATTCTTCTCGGCGAAGTAGTTCTGTCTCACCAGCTCCTGGCTCTTCTTTTTCTCGTGAAGTTCGCTAAGGCCGGCAGTTATGATCCGCTTTCTGTCCTTCTCGTTCTTCTCCCTTACCATGGTGGTGATCCTCCTGATACCGATGATAAGGAGTACGGCAGAGGCCTCCATCAGGAGCTCCAGGATAAGAAAGGCGATCTGTCTTCCCAGATCTTCAGGCACCGCGAAAATGGATACTGCACGAAAGACAACAAAGCCTCCAAGGGCAGCAGATATCCTTATCCTGTCGGAGATACCGTTTATACATGCAAAGACAACAAAGCCCCACCATCCGCCGGAGACCACGGCGAAAACAAGCGCCACGGCAAGCTGCAGTATGATGAGGTACCTGTGTCTTTCTTCTTCCAGAAGGAAACCCGCGGTGGACACCATGAGCATAAGACCACCCAGCAGTACTGCCGGGAAAGGAGCTCCCGACAGTATTGCCGAAACTGTGGTCAGTATTATGATCAGTATGTCTGTAAGTATAGCGGTTACCAATTATCCCTCCGTTATATCAGAATTCTGTTACGTCGGTCTTAGCCATCCTCCTGCCCTGTAAGATCATGGAAGGTACCACCACCAGGATGTTGGAAAGTACCGCTCCGGCAATGCCGATCTTTGACACATAAGGCAGGTACTGGCCCGAGGGCATATATACCAGCTGGTCCAGCATGAAGGTGGCCAGTAACATGACCGCCACGCCCAGAAGGATCGCTATGATATCCATGACTATTATCTCACAAAAAACCTTACCGATTACATTTCTTCTGGTCCATCCGATGGCTCTGTATACTCCGAATTCATAGAGCCTCTTCAGGTAATGTCCCGTAAGGACGGAATTCACCGTTACAGAGAGCATTATGGAGACAAGAAATGCAGATGCCAGGAAGATCAGGTTAAAGGGGGCAAACTGCTCGGTCACCGCCTTCCGGAGGCTCTGGGACATCATGACGTTTCTGTCTCCTATGATGTCTTCGATCCTGGATCTCAGTGCATCTCCTTCAAGATCGTCGCTCATGACATAAGCTCTCAGGGAATTATCCGGATTACTCTCCACATAAAAGAGGATAAAGCTGTCATCGTCGATCATGGCGTCGAAGGTATATTTCCCTGTTATATTGCTGTCCACGGAGGAATCCAGGGTATCCCCCAGCTTAAGTCCCCTGTTGGCAGCCAGGGCCTTGCTCATTACAACGCTCCGCTGTCCCACATTTGTAAGGTCACACTCAACCCCCATCCTGTCGAAGAGTTTCTGAAGGTCATCCCTGTTATCCACCACATAGGATACGGATCCCATCTCGTAGCCCATGGTGCACTTCCAGTCAAGGCCCGGGTATCCAAGAGATGATCTTCGAAGGACTATAAGGTCACTGTCCTCCGTAAGATCCTTCATGACTGCTTCAAAATCCCGAAACTCCTCGTCGGAGGAAACGGCGCCCACCATTGGAGCCCTGTCATCGTATAGGAAAGCTCTTTCCCAGTACCAGGTCATGCTCTCGATAAAATTTCCGGCGACTGCCTGGACTACCGTAAGGAAGAACATGAAGATTATGAGAATGGACCTTCCCTTGTTTTCCTTTATATATTTAAATGCTGATCGAGGTCTCATATTATCTCTCCCGTTACCTGGTGGTCACGTTACTGAGGTTTCCATCCCACAGTTCCACCATCATATCAACGTCTCCAAGGATGCTCCTGTCGTGGGTGACTACCACCACCAGCCTTTCCTTTGAGTACTCCTTCAGGATCCTCATTACGTTAAATGCATTCTCATGGTCAAGTGATGCGGTGGGCTCGTCCGCAAAGAGTACCCTGGGGTCATTTATCATAGCTCTTGCAATAGCAACCCTCTGGCACTGGCCGCCTGACAGTTTTGCCGGCTTCTTCCTGAACTCGCGCTCCTTGAGGCCAAGATCCTTCAGATACTTTTCCGTCTTCTTTCCCACATCGTCATCAGATCCTGTCCCGGCCACCATAACATTTTCGCAGGCACTCAGGTAAGGCACCAGATAATGCTTCTGGAAGACAAATCCGAACTCCTTTCTCCTGAGCTTCTCCTGCTCCGAGGAGGAGATGGATGTTATATCCTTTCCGTTATATTCCACTATTCCCTCTGTGGGCTTTTTAAGGGTGGAAAGGCAGTACATGAGAGTGCTCTTTCCGGAGCCGGAGGGACCGATTATACCCACAAGGCCCGTGTCCGGAAGATCCAGGTCAAAGCCTCCGAGAGCATAGAGCTTCTCGTCTGTATCCATATCGTAGATCATGCTGATGTTTCTAATCTTATACATATCATTACCTCTTTTATTAATCTTCCAATGCGTCTATTGTCTTTATCTTCATGCTCGTTACCAGCATAGGGATCTGAAGAAGTCCCGCTATCATGGCAAAAGCTGCGCCGATCCTGAAGAACTGCTTAAGGGAGATCAGGTTGGCATAAAGTCCCATGGGCTCGATCATCGCCTTAACGATAATGGCGCTTAAGCCCAGGGAGAGTACGACTCCCGCTGCGGCTCCGATGCCGAATATAAGTCCCATCTCCCTCATCATCATCCTGTAGATCTCACCTTTGGAATAACCGATGGAGGCATAGAGGCAATACTCATTTACGCGGTTTCTCATCATGGAGACATATGCCACCAGGATGGAGATGGACAGGAAGATCATGGCCACGCTTATCACCGCAAGGGAAGCTCCCTCGATGACGCTCTCCACGTCATTTCTATACATCTCGGCATAGGTCTGAGCATCCCAGATATCGTCATTGACTCCGGTGGTGATGCCATACTCCCCCAGGAGCTTTGAAAGGTCTGTATTGTTCTCATCGTTCAGGACTACGAAATACCATCCGGAATTTGTATATCCGTTGGGCATTCCCACACAGAGGGGAAGGTCACTGTCGATGACACCAACCACCTTAAAGGCCTCTCCGTACCACTGGTCAAGGAACCAGTCCCCGACCCCGATCTTCATATTCTGGAGGACCTTCCGGCTGGCCAATAGTTCTCCGTCGCCGGAAGGCATCCTCCCTTCTATCACCTTAACTCCCATGTGATCCAGATACTCAGGGATCTGATCTTCCTCCAGAAGGGGTATCTCGAAGTTCAGGTTTCCTGCCACGGCGTTATAATTGCCGCTGAGAACCTGTGTATACCAAACCTTATCTATCCCTTCGTGGCTCTCCAGATCCGCTGCTATCTCAGCTCTTCTGATATCTATCGCCTCGCTCAGCTCCTCATCCGTTTCATATGCCGAAAAGTCTATCCCCATGGAACTTCCGCAAAGATCCACATAGCTCACTTTCCTGGGCACCTCGAACATCAGGGGCTTGAAGCTTTCCGATGTGGATGACAGGAGCACATATATGACATACATGGTCATAAGTGTAAGTGCCAGGGCCAGGATCATGACCCCTGCCGATCTCTTGTTATTGGCTATATATCTTAATGCCGATAATCTTGATCTCATCTCTTTTCCCTTTCCCGGTGCCATACCCGGGTCTTCCGGCACCGATCACACCCATATACTACAATTGAGGCCCGGAAAGAAACAGTGACTGCGGTCATATCTTGAATACGACCACAGTCACATAAAAAACTTGGATCAGCGGCATCTATATAAGGATCATCTCCTGATATATAACGGCATATGAAGGTAGTCCCTGTTCTGCCTGAAGAACCTTCCCTGTTCCAGTGTCATTACTTCCCCGGTATGGACATCGGTCCAGGTCCCTGCAGGAAGATAGAATTCCACATCCCCGCTCTCATCAAATACAGGAGCCGCCATTATGCGGGAACCCAGCATATACTGCCTGTCCAGATGGGCACACACGGGATCGTCTTCAAACTCCAGTACCATGGGGCGCATGACCGGAACACCCGTTTCGTGGGCTTCCCTGGATGCCGCCAGGATATCAGGGAGGAACTTCTTCTTGAGCTCCGTATAATATCTTACGACTTCCACGGCTTCCTCATCATAATTCCAGGGCACCCTGTAGGAGGATGAACCGTGAAGGCGGCTGTGGGAGGACATGAGGCCGAAGGCGGCCCATCTCTTGTACACATCTGCTGTGGACTTATCCTCGAATCCTCCGATATCGTGGCTCCAGTAAGAGAAGCCGCTGAGCATCAGGGACAATCCTCCCCTTATGGTCTGCTCCATAGAAACATAATCCGACCTGCAGTCGCCTCCCCAGTGGACAGGGAACTTCTGGGAGCCTGTGGTGGCAGATCTGGCAAAAAGGATAGCCTCCCCTTCACCCTTCTTTTCCAGAAGG
>CACXGG010000089.1 GCA_902767145.1 Oscillospiraceae bacterium
TACTGTGATACGAGATAAAGGCTCCTTACGCCGATATGCATATTTACGAGCTTAGGGTTAACTGAATAGGACTGTGTGGAAGAAGATGTGCTTCCTGTGGTGGAGATCCTTGAGCTGAAGGAAAGTCCAAGAGCGGAAGATGTGCTTCCGAGTCTCTCCTCAACGAGGAAATAAGGCTTACCCTCAACACCGACCTTACCTACATCGTGGAAGAGACCGATGATGATAGCTGCTTCCTCATCGAGCTGAGGCATAAGTGTATCCTTGATCCTGAGAAGCTGCTTTGTAACTGCTACGCTCCTGATGAGGAGACCCTTCTCGCATGCGAGAGGACCGTGAAGATCAGCGGGAGCTGTGAGCCAGGATGTTCTGTTCTCAAGGAAGTCGATGAAATGGTCAAACTCTGTCTTTCTCTTAACGACAGCTGCCTTAAGCTGGCCATAGAGCTCGTCAACATTCTCCTTATTAACTTCTACCATGGGCATGATGGCTGATCCGCCGCCCTTGGATGATGTACCTGTAGCTGCTGCTGAAACTGCTGCTGCCGCTTCGGGTACTGCTGCTGCGCCTGCATCAGGATTCTCGGAGAAATTAAACTTACACTTGGGACACCTTATAGCCTGGTTGGCGATTACCATTCCACAATCGGGACATTTTTTCATAAAACAGAGACCTCCTGTCATTCCATATCAAATTGATAGAGATATTTTACAACTTCAAGAGGGGGTTTTTCAATAACTTATGTGCAAACTGACAACAGTTTACAAAAAAGTCAAAAATTAATTCTTCTTCTGACGGCGGGTGAATACCCTGTTCTCCGATACCATCTTTTTCATGCCCTTCATGTACCTCTTGAGGGAGAACTTGATGGGGAAATACTGCATCCTGCCTGTCTGGTGTGCGCGCAGGACCATCATGAGCTCCTGGGGCTGGACGCAGGTGTTGTGGTACATCATGAAGTCCTCTGTGCCGGGAGCCTTGTAGAAGAAACGGTAGTGGGCTTCGTAGGCGTCGCCTATTCCCAGGACGTGGCCAAACTCATGGGCACTGACCCTCATAAAGCCGGAGGGGTTCTTGTATTTCTGCATATTGATGGTGCCGGGGTGCTTCAGGGACCAGTTGAGCATGGCGCTCTCAGGGCTCAGGTAGGCAAACAGGCCCCAGAAGAGCCTGGTGGGAGGACTTGATACAAAGGATGTCTTGGAGATCCTGGCTTTCCTCACCTTAAAGCATCTCTGGCCCTGTGGATATTCCGGGGAGCCCTTCCTTACGAAGGTCACATCGACATCACAGGATCCCAGGCCGCAGTAGGACAGGTCATATCTCTTTTCCCAGAACCTCTTAACGCCCCGCTCGAAGGAGTCGGCATAGGTGAAGTCCTCCACCTTCTTCGGACCCTCGAACTTCCCCTGCATGAAACGGTCATAATCGACATAGGCCAGGATGGAGATCCGGTCTTCTTCCACAGTGATCTGAACGGGGACTTTCGCCCTGTTTTTGTAGACGATCCCTGCAAGATCCTTAAGTGTCATACCATGATGAGCTGTGATGCCTTTGTAGAACATAGAGGTATTTTACATAAAAAGGATTTTCAGCGCAAAAAAAGACACTGACGAGGGGGAGTCAGTGTCCAAAAGGAGGGTGTTATGAAGTAAGGAACAATTACTTAGAACAACTATATGATAGCATGTTCACTATTTACTTTGAGGTACAAAAAGGGCAAAATAGTGGCAATAAAAAAGGAGTGTTTCTATGGTTCTCGAAGGCAGGCTTTTCGTATCAAACAAGCTGATCATGATAAAGGAAGCGGAATTCTCCGATCCCTCCCTGCGGTTTTCCCAGGAACTGGAAAAGACACTCATCCTCCTTTGTAAGGAGATGGATATCCCTGCCCCCATGTGGATGAGCAAGAACACCCATGAGTTCGCCGCCTTCCATCAGACCATATTCTTCTCCGGCCAGTACAGCGAAAAAGTGAAGTTCGACAAGTTCCAGATAAAGCTCATCGAGTGAATATTACAGTTTGGTTATAATCATTCCGTTTCTATTCTTATGGGAAAGAGATAATTGTAAAATATAGTCCTATAAAGAAGAGCAAAGGAGAGGCGGAAATGGCATCCCACAGACGTACATCCGGTACAAGAAACCTTATCACGACTGTCTTATGCATAGCATTTGTCGTCGCTGGTATCCTTTGCGCTACGAGATTTTACGATGTACAGACAAGAAAGGCCAGGCTTCTTGAGGAGTCCAGACAGCTCCAGGCCCAGAAGCAGGCTCTTATAGATAAGAACAACGCCATCCTTGCACAGGGAAGCCGCGGAAGCGATGCGGCTTATGTAGAGGGCGTTGCGAGAAATAAACTCGATATGGTCTATCCCGGTGAGATCGTATTCAGGGTTACGGGTGAGTGATCACTCCTGATCGTCTTCCAGGATCTCATACATGTCGGCTGCATTTTCCTTCCTGACATTGTCGGGGAGGGATAATACTTTAAAGCTGACTTTTCCGTTTCCGAAAACAATAGTGACTATATCGCCCACCTTGAGCTTTACGCCGGGCTTACTCTCTTTTCCGTTGACGGTGACACGGCCGGCGGAACATACGTCGTTTGCCACCGTGCGTCTCTTTATTATCCTGGATACCTTAAGGAACTTATCGAGTCTCATGATGTGATATCGACCCTTCCCTTGAAGGCGCTGGTCAGCGTATAGTCGTTGGAGAACTCAAGCTCCGATCCCAGGGGAAGACCTGAGGCGAGCCTCGTGATCTTGATGCCTGAGTTTGAAAGGAGCCTTGAGACATAAAGTGCTGTGGCATTTCCCTCGATGGTGGGATTGGTGGCCATGATGACCTCATTGATCTCAGGGTGGAGGGTGAGCCTCTCGATGAGCTGGTTCAATGTGATGTCAGCCATGGACTTATTTCCTGCAGGATCATAGACTCCGTGGAGCACGTGGTAAAGGCCCTTATACTCATGGATCCTCTCCATGGTCAGGATATCCCTGGGGGATTCAACTACGCATACCGTGGTATTGTCCCTGGAAGGGTCAGAACAGATAGGGCAGGGGTCCGAGTCTGTCAGGTTCTGGCAGACGGAGCACCTGAAGGTGTTCTTCCTGGCGTTGGTGATGGAATCCGCAAGGGCCTTTGCATCTTCTTCGGGCATGTTAAGGATGTGAAGGGCTACACGTGTAGCCGACTTCGCACCTATGCCCGGAAGAGCTCCGAGCCTGTTTATGAGTTCCTGTATCGAGGGTGAATATCTGGCCATTATCAGAAGGGCATCTTAACGCCGCCTGTGACCTTACCCATCTTCTCTTCTGTAACAGCTTCAAGCTGCTCGTTAGCCTGGTTGTATGCAGCCATGACAAGATCTGCGAGAAGCTCGGGATCTTCGGGATCGATGACCTCAGGGGAGATCTCAAGTCCGTAGATAACGTGGTCGCCGCCAAGGGTGAGCTTAACCTGCTCGCCACCTGCTGTGCCTGTGATCCTCATGAGCTTGATCTCGTTCTGAGCCTCTTCAAGCTGACGCTGCATCTTCTGTGCCTGCGCCATAAGATTTCCCATTCCTCCGGGCATACCGCCTCTGAAACCGCCTTTTGCCATTTGATGTTTCCTCCGAAATTCTTTTTGTTTATATCAGTCGTCGCCGAAATGGATCTCAGTATTGATACCCATCTCCTTCGACCTGTTGATGTAGTCATCTACTCCGCCTGCCTGGGGGGCGGGAGCTGTATGCCCGCCGGTGCTGCTCCTGGCATACTTTCTGTACTGGGACATGGTGCAGAGGTATACATGTCCGATCTCCGGCATGGCAGCTTTGATCTCAGATGAGACCTTTCTGAAGTTGGGGTCATCCTGGATCTGCTTTGCCGTTCTCTGCTCGCTGTCATCAAAGGTGACATAGGCACTGTCTCCTGCTATCAGGAGGGATGCCCTTGAAAGCATGGAGTGAAGGATAAAGTCATCCTTTTCCACGCGTCCCAGTATAGTATTCCAGACGATGGAAGGATCCGTGCCCTCCTCGAAAACGGGAAGCTCGGTCTCCTTGCGCTTAACTATCGGGTTGGCCTCAACAGCGGCAGACAGAGCGGTCTTTCTGGTCTCGCCGATCCTGCCGGTGGGCTCATATATATCGGTCTTTTCTTCTTCCTCTTCCTCAACGTCGAGATCATCCATGAAAGAAGATCCCAGTCCGGCGAAGATGTGTGACCCCGTGTCCTCTTCCGCCTTGGGAGCGGGAGCAGGTGAAGGTGCAGGAGCGGGAGCAGGCTCTGAAGACATGGAGAAGATATCCATCTGGTTCTCGGGAGGGGTGTTATCCTCTTCCTCTTCTTCCTCGGGAGCAGGGAGGTCGTGCATGATGATCTCAGGCTCCGGCTTCTTTTCCTCTTCCTTTTTATCCTCTTCAGGCTTCTTTTCTTCCTTGGCGGGTTCTTCCTTCTTTTCCCCCTTAGAGGGTTCTGAAGTTCCGGCCTTGATGAGATTGATCCTTGCCTTTATTGCTTCGAAGGGATCGGGCTTTTCGTCCTTCTTTTCTTCGGGCTTAGCCTCTTCCTTCTTCTCTTCCTTCACTTCTTCCTTTGCGGGCTCTTCCTTTTTCCCGGGCTGGGGCTCAGGCTTTTTCTCTTCGGCCTTAGGCTCCTCCTCCTTCTTTTCCACAGATCTTGCTATGGGGGGAAGGGAAGATGTGCCTTCGGAGATCTTCTTTGCTGCTTCAGCCTGCTTTTTGGAGAAGTCGGGTACCACCAGAGGAGCTTCCTCCAGCCTTACCTTTCTTCCGCAGAGCCTTAAGAGGGCGATCTCAAAGCTGGTCCTTACGGAAGGGGACCACTTGAGGTCGGATATTATCTTGGAAAGTGTGGTTATGAATCCCACCAGGGTCTGGGAGTTGGTGGTGTTTGCCACTCTGTACATCCTCTCCAGGGTAGTGGGGGATGCGGGGATAAGGGCTGAAGGATCAGGTACTGTCCTGACGATGAGGAGGTTCCTGAAATAGTCAGCCAGATCCAGGGCGAAACGGATGGAATCCCTTCCGCTGTCGGCCAGTTCGCCGCACTTGATGAGAAGGTCGTCGAACCTTCCGTCTATGAGTATCTGGGCCATATCGGCCAGAAATTCCGTATTAACGGTACCTGTCATGCTCTCGATATCCTCGGAGGAGATGCTTCCGCCGTCCTTGGCAGAGGCTGCCTGGTCCAGGATGGAGATGGCGTCTCTCATGGCTCCGTCGGACATGGAGGCGATGAGCCTCAAGGCGTCGTCGGAGATATCTATCTTCTCTTCCTTGGAGATCTGCTTCAGCCTTCCGATGATGGCATCCAGGGAGATCCTCCTGAAGTCGAATCTCTGGCATCTGGAAAGGATGGTGGCAGGTATTGAGTGAGGTTCCGTGGTGGCAAAGAGGAACACCGCATGCTTGGGCGGCTCCTCCAGTGTCTTCAGCAACGCATTGAATGCGTCGTTGGTGATCATGTGGACCTCGTCGATTATATAGACCTTGTAAGGGGCCTTGGAGGGAGAGTATGTGACTTCCTCACATATCTTCCTTATATTGTCGATACTTCTGTTGGATGCTGCGTCGATCTCGATAACGTCCATAAGGCTGCCGTCAAGGATACCCTTGCATGTGGGGCACTTGTTACAGGGGTTGCCGTTCTTGGGGGACTCGCAGTTGATAGCTCTCGAAAAGACCCTGGCAATAGAGGTCTTACCTGTACCTCTCTGACCGCAGAAAAGGTAGGCATGACCGATCCTTCCTGTCTTTACAGCCTGGCGGAGGGCCGTGACCGGAGCCTTCTGCTCGACGATCTCGTCGAAGTTATTAGGTCTGAATTGTCGATAAAGCGCTATATGTTCCATGTTCTTATAAAAAATCCATCCCATCTGAACTGCAGTCGGGCAGGCACCCTTGCGGCACAAACGCAGGTCCGCTTACTGCTGCTTCCTTCCGGACCTGACAGGGTTCACGGGAGCGAATTGCACAAGACCCGACCCGACCACAGATCACATGGGATGAACTTATATGAGTATATCATATTTTTCTGTTTATGAATGGCAATAAGATAAATATCTTTCCAGATATGTGGCCAGGTCAGCCTGGATGGTAGCAGCCCGGTCAGCAGAGGAGCATTCACAGTATATTACCAGGACTACAGGCTCTTCCGCATCGATGATGGCCACGTCGGTAAAGGCGCTGTATTCCACGTCCGTTCCGCTCATGTGGAGCACCAGGGTGTCCTCGCCGAAGGCTGTCTGGATGCCCGTGGGCTTTTCGGAAGCGGCCAGGTCGTTGATGAGGGGCTGGTACAGATCCGGATCGTTTATATATGCGGTATAGAGATACTCGGCATAGGCGGCCAGATCGTAGGCGGAGGTCCTGTGGGGGCCTCTCTGTAGCTCTCCCTCAAAGTCTGTGTATATGACGCTCTCTGTGTAGTTTATGTAGGAACTGATGGATGAGATGGTGGACCAGTTGTTCTCCAGACCTCCCATGGCATCCAGCATGTACTGGAGGGCCAGATTGTCGTTCATGGTGACGGCCAGGTTGGCACATGTCCTCAGGTAGAACTGCTTGCCGGCCTCGTAGGTGTCGGCTATATAGGAAGATCCTTCAGGAGCCTCCTCACCCTGGTATGTGACGATGGAGGTGGGCACTGTCCAGCCCTTGCCGATCCTCTCGTAGTAGGCGATGCTCACGGGAAGGGTTATGGCGCCTCCGGGAACGATGGGCTCCAGGTCATTGATGCCCAGTGTCTCATTTGAGGCGAGGTTTACATA
>CACXGG010000090.1 GCA_902767145.1 Oscillospiraceae bacterium
ACTATCGATGGAAAAGATTACTATTTTAGTTACGGTTACGAATATCCCTTTATGATCAGTGATGATCTGATCTATACTGCCGATGACGACATTTATTATGCTTCCAAGTCCGGAGCAATAATTAAGAATAAATGGAAAAAGATCGACAGCAGCTGGAGCTATTTCGGTGAAGACGGAAAAGCTGTAAAAGGCTGGAAGAAGATCAACGGAGAGTGGTATTACTTCTTTGGTATTATCGCATTTACAGATACGATAGAATGGATCGACGGGTATTATTACTGCTTTGATGAAAACGGCGTGATGCAGAAGAATTGCTGGGGCCAGATCGAAGATGCCTGGATGTATTTCGATAACAACGGTAAGTCTGTAAAAGGATGGAAGAAGATCGATAATAAATGGTATTACTTCAACAAAGAATGTTTTGAAATGCAAACAGGATTGTATGAGATCGATGGGAAGAAATATTATTTTTCTCCCTCCGGTGCCATGCAGACCGGCTGGAAAAAAATATCAAACTACTGGTATTACTTTAATTCATCTGGAGAGATGTTGACCGGTTGGCAGAAGATATCCGGCAAGTGGTATTTCTTTTATAATACGGGATTAATGAAGACCGGATGGCATCTGGAATATGGTACTTATTATTATCTTGATCCTGACGGACACATGCTCTGTAATGAGTCCCGTGTCATAGACGGAGAAACATACAGCTTCGATTCCCATGGAGTATGTTCACCTTCACCTGATAAATAAAAAAACAATCCGCCTTAAGTATGAGGCGGATCTTTTTTTGTGCTGTTATAATCAATAATTATAATGAAATTGAGAGGTGATGATTTATGAAGAGATCTTTGATCAAGCTTCCGGTTTCCATGATCCTGGCATCTTCCATGATAATTGCCGGTGGCGCTGTATGCCTTGGAGATGAGGTTGAAGTGACTGTCACTGACGAGACTGAGGTCACAGAAAATGATGAAGATACAGATATTACAGAAGAAGTTCCCCATACAGAAGAATCTTTCGAGGAAGGACCTGAAGCTCTGTATGATGAGATAGATGATGAGTCCATCGAAGAAGATCCGGATCTTGAGGAGGAGATCATCGTTCCTGAAGATCAGATAGAAACGGAAGATGTTGAAGAATCTGATGTTTCTCCTGCCATGGAATTAAGTATCAATAACCAGTTCCCCGATCCTGTGCTGCGTAAGTATGTAAAGGATAACATCGATACAGATGGGAGCGGAGGACTTAGTCAGGAAGAGCTCAATGCAGTTGAGGTGCTCAGGGTGCCCGGGATGGGTATCAAAGATATTGAAGGTGTCCGTTACTTCAATAATCTTTATTTTCTTGACTGTTCCAATAATAATATCTCGAGTATAGATCTTACATTTGTTGAAGATCTCGAGATGCTCTATATCAGCGGAAATCCACTGACTGAGATCGACATTTCCAGTTCCCCTGAACTTTGCTTTTCATATTTATATGGTGACAAGACTTCCTTAGATAATGGAGTGGACTTTTATTCCATGAACGGCCTGATCCATCTTTATGTGGATTCTGATGTAACTGTCACATCATCACTTCCTGATACTGTCGGTTGGGTAAAGGCAAGTAACGGAAAGTGGCAGTTCTGTATGCCTGACGGTACATATGCCAAGAATAAAGTCCTCACTTTGAAGGGTAAGGCCTATGCTTTTGACAGCAACGGATATATGGTCACTTCCGGATGGTTTAAGGACAATTCCGGTAAGTGGGTATATACAGGGAGTGACGGAGTGCTCTTAAAAGGATGGCAGAAGATCAAGAATAAGTGGTATTACTTTCAGAAAAGCGGTATTCCCTATATGCAGACCGGATATCTGACGATCGGTTCGGACATGTACTATTTTGATAAAAATGGTGTTATGCAGACAGGCTGGGTGGAGCAGTCAGGTTTATGGCAGTATTTTGACAGCAATGGAAAGATGCATAAGGGCTGGCTCGAATCAGGGAAAAACACATATTATCTTAACCCGAGCAGTGGTTATATGATCACTGGCGTTGTTTCTATCGACGGAAAGACATATGAGTTCTTAAACAGCGGTGCACTCAGGAAAAACTGCTGGGTAGAGGATGCTGTTCAAGACGGCTGGCGCTATCTTGGAAACGACGGGCAGTATGTAAAGGATTCCTGGCAGAAGATCAATAAAAAATGGTACTACTTTAATGATGTGGGATATATGTACACAGGCTGGCTCACTCTGTCAGGCAAGGAATATCTTCTTGGTGATGATGGCGTTATGCAGACCGGATGGTATGAGATATATGAGGATTCGTGGCTCTATTTCGGAACAGATGGAGTTATGAAGAGCGGATGGCAGAAGATAGGCGGGAAGTATTATTACTTTGCTGACGATTCTGATGACGGGACCGGCTATCCTTATATGGTCACAGACAGATGGATAGATGATTACTATATTGGTGAAAACGGAGTAATGGCCACAGGCTGGTATAAAGACGGTGATGGCTGGCGTTATTTCGGAACTGACGGTGTTCTCAGGACCGGTCTTCAGGTGATCAACGGCAAGACTTATTATTTTGGCGGTGAACTGGACGGATGGATGGAGACAGAATTTACGTGGATCGATGACTACCTTTATTACTTTGGTGACGACGGTGTCATGAGGACCGGCTGGAATGAGATCGATGACAGTTGGTACTACATGGGTACGGACGGCAAGATCTCTATGGGCTGGACCAGGATCGGAGCCAAGTGGTATTTCTTTGAAGAAGACGGTTACTCTGACCCCGGAGCTATGGTAACAGGCTGGTTTGAGGATTATAACGGCAAATGGTATTATTTTGAGACTGACGGTCATATGCTGGCTAACTGCTCAAAGAAGATCGGAAACAAGACATATAAATTCGACTCGAACGGTGTATGTAAGAATCCCTGATGATAAGAAAGGCGGCCAATTGATGGGCCGCCTTTTTATATGTCGATTTAAGATGTGTCCCCATGTGCCAAAATGTGTCAGTTGGAGATACGTCCCCCTGTGTCACTCTTCGTCGCGCTCATCCAGGGGAATGAACTGGTTTCTGTCCTGGACACACATATATGCAGGACGGATGATCTTGCCGGCGTTGGTGAGTTCCTCGATCCTGTGGGCGGACCATCCGGAGATCCTTGCGATGGCAAAGAGGGGAGTGTAGAGCTCCACGGGAAGGTTCAGCATGCTGTATACAAAGCCGCTGTAGAAATCGATATTTGCGGAAACGCCCTTATAGATGCGTCTTTCCTCTGCGATGAGCTCGGCTGCGATCTTCTCTATACTGGAGTAGAGAGCGAATTCGTTCTCCTTTTTCTTCTCCACGGAGAGCTTTTCCACATAACCCTTGAAGATCCTGGCTCTGGGATCGGAGATGGAATATACGGCATGACCCATACCATAGATAACACCTGAACCGTCGAAAGCCTCCTTGTGAAGGATCTTTCTCAGGTAAGCCCTGAGCTCATCCTCGTCGTTCCAGTCCTTGACGTTCTTCTTTATATCAGCGAACATCTTCATTACCTTGATGTTGGCACCACCGTGCTTGGGACCCTTAAGGGAAGCCATGGCAGCGGAGATGGCAGAATATGTATCGGTACCGGAACTGGTAACTACGTGTGTCGTAAATGATGAGTTGTTACCACCACCGTGCTCTGCATGAAGTACAAGAGCGATATCCAGGATCCTTGCTTCCAGTTCCGTATACTTATTGTCGGGACGGAGCATATAGAGGATATTCTCAGCAGTGGAAAGTGTAAGCTGGGGCCTGTGGATGATAAGGCTGCCCCTGTCGTTGTAGTACTTCTTTGCCCAGTAGCTGTGAACCGCCAGCATGGGGAAGATGGCGATGAGCTCAAGGGACTGCCTCAATACATTAGGTATGGATATATCGTTGGCATTCGTATCGTAAGCATAGAGGTTGAGGATACCCCTGGAGATATTGTTCATGATGTCATCGCTGGGCTTTTTCATGATAACGTCACGGACAAAGTTCTTGGGCAGGGCATTCCTGTAGTCCGTAAGGATCCTCATGAAACCGTGAAGGTCTTCCTCTGTGGGGAGCTTTCCGAAAAGAAGAAGGTAGCTGGCCTCCTCGAAGCCGTTAAACCTGTTGTCTTCGATAAAGCCGTTGACGATATCCCTTACATCGATGCCCCTGTAGTAGAGTTCACCGTCACAGGGAACAGACTTGCCGTCCACAGTCTTGGAAGAGACGATCTCGGAGATCTGGGTAAGGCCTGTAAGGACGCCCTTACCGTTGATATCACGAAGGCCTCGTTTAACATCATATTTAGTATAAAGTTCAGGATCGATCCTGTTTTCAGCGCATAAAGCAGAGAGTTTCTCTATCTCAGGGGTAATCTTTGAAAACTTGTTGGGTACTGCCATAGTATTACTCCTTTTCGTGAATAAATAATAAAAATGCCTATATATTTTATCATATTTCTTTTATTTTGAAAAAAGCTAAAAATGATGCAATAATCCTTGTATCCTTTTCGAATAATACCGTTTCCGTATGTGTCTTATTAGTAGATGCGGAAAACAGGAGGCATAAGATGACAGAAAAAGAACTCGAAAAGCTCTATAACGAATCCTACCAGTCAGTATACTGGACAGCCCTTTCTCTTCTGAAGAACAAGGAAGAGGCAGAGGATGTTACCCAGGATACTTTCATTACGGCCTTTAATTCATACGACGGTCTGAGGGATAAGTCCAAGGCTAACGCCTGGATAAAGAAGATCGCCGCCAACAAGTGCCTTAATATCCTGACCAGGAAACGTACATTTAATGCAGATGATGAGTTTTTCGAGAATACCGAGGCAGTCCCCGAGGATTTCCTTCCTGAATCTTTAGTCGAATCTGATGAGAAGAGGAAGATCATAATGGACATCCTGGAAGATGTCCTTTCAGAAGACCACAGGATGACCATTATCCTTTTCTACTTCAACGAGATGAGTACGGCTGAGATCGCAGAACAGCTGGGGATCCCCCAGGGTACAGTCCTTTCACGTCTTAATTATGCAAAGAAAAAGATCAGGAAAGGAGTTGAAGATTATGAGAATAAAAATAATGAGAAGTTGTTTGGTATGGGTGTCCCGTTCTTGACCGCGCTCTTCAGAAAAGAAGCAGCACAGGTTCCATTCAGACCTATGCCCGCTTCGCTTTTAAATCTTTCCGCATCTGTAAAAGCGCCCGCGGCAGCAGGGAAGGAGGCAGTAAAGAAAGCTGCTTCCGGGGCCGGCAAGACAGCCGGATCAGCTGCAAAGGCGGCAGCAGCAAACGGAGGAAAAGCGATAATTATGAATAAAGCAGTAGCCGCCATCGCGGCAGTAGTCCTTCTTGGAGGCGGTGGACTTGTTCTTCACCATGTCCTTACAGAAGATAATTTAAATGAAATTGAAAGTGAGACTTCTGTATCAGAGAGTTCCTATATTTCAGATGCAGACGGGTCTTCACCTGTTGAAACTGACAGCATTGATGAAACAACGGATGTTTCAGAAACATCAGCTTCCGATGCTGTTGAACTTCAGACAGGAGCTTATACTGAATATTTCTACAGGACAGATGCATCTTCTTCTGGTTCATATCTCTGGCGTGTTCAAGGCAATGACGCGGCAGGTGAGCAGACAAGTGACATTTTATATGATGATGATGGTTCCTTCTATGGATGGAATACCGTTGATGAAGATGAGCAGGATAATATCAAGAACAGGTATTTCACTAATATAGATGGCACTACATATATGTCAGGTGTCTTAACATATGAAAACATAAACGGTGAGGATCTTCTCGTACGTGATGACTATTATGATGAGGAAGGTCCCACAGGCGGTTATGAGACTTGGGAATATGATGATCAGGGCAGAAGATCAGTCAGGAATTTCTACAGCACGAGTGGAGAACTCTCCCATTATTATCTATATGAATATAATGATGACGGTTCTTATCTGAGGACAGATTATGAGCCGGACGGAACACCGACAGGAAGTTATACTACCTGTAACAGTGATGGTAAAATTATTACCGAAGTCCGGTATGAGGTCAGGGATGACGGAGTATGGGTTTCTCAGACCGATAATTCCTTTGATGAAAATGGAAATGTCATACATACAGATCATTACTTTAACGATGAGCTGAGTTCCTATAACGAGTATTATTATGATCAGGGCTTAAGGACAGGTTATGATTCATATACACCTGAAGGCGAATTAAGCTACAGTATACAGATAGAGTATGTTTATGAAGAGTGATCTTAAGATATGCTCGATAGAAAAATCCCGGTCCGGCTATGGACCGGATTTTTTTTTTCAAAAACGTGAATAATCTTCATTGCTCATGTGTCTTATTATCAGAACCCGAAAGAAAGGAAATAAGGAAAATGAAGATAAAACTATTTAAGAATACTGTCAGCATACTGCTCGCTACTGTTGCCCTGATTTCAACGGGTCCTGCAGTTTTTGCTGATGAAACAACAGAAGAGACCTTAATTGATATCGAAGAGTCTGAAGAAGAGACATCAGATCCTGAAGATACGACTGAGCTTGCTGATGAAGAAGTTCAGGTTGAAGCAGAAGATGTTATGACTGAAGATATATCCTGCGGAACAGATGATGCTTTGATCGAAGATGCTTTGATCGAAGATGTCTGTGAGGAGCCCGCTGCAATTGATGAGGATGCTATAGAAGTTGAAGCCGCTTCCGGTGTTCAGATCGACAGCTCGTCTTTCCCTGATGATAATTTCAGAAGTGTTGTCTCCCGTTTTGATACGGATAACAACGGATATCTGTCAGACAGTGAGATAAAAGCAGTAAAAACGATCAGCTGCAGTGTACAGCAGATAACCTCTTTAAAGGGCCTGTGCTTCTTTACAGAACTGGAAACATTATATGCTGCTGATAATTCTATCAGCAGCATCGATCTGAGCTGCAACAAGAAACTTAAGAAGCTCGACCTCCAGAATAATAATATTACTGATATCGATCTCAGTTGCTGCCCGGATCTTAAGAAAGCCGACCTTTGCAGAAATCCTCTTATGTTCTTGAATATCGAGGATAATGGATATCTTCAGAAGGCCTTTTTAAATAAGGTCAAGACCCACTGGAGGTTTCCAACGGTAAATGTATATTATCTGTATTCAGAAGGTATCGAGTTAACGGTCGATAAAGAAGTTGTCGTCTTTATGGCTTCTAAATGGATCAGGGATGATAACGGAAAGTGGTGGTACAGATATTCTGACGGAACATACCCCAAGAGCCAGTGGAAAAAGCTGGAAGGCAACTGGTATTATTTCGGATCAGATGGATATATGGTCACCGGCTGGATCGAGCTGGGAAACAGCTGGTATTATCTTGCAGGTAATGGAAAGATGACCAAAGGTTGGGAAAAGATTGATAATAGGTGGTATTACTTTGATGACAACGGGGTAATGCAGACCGGTTGGGAGAAGATCGGAAATAACTGGTATTATTTCATGAAGACAGGAGCTATGAAGACTGGATGGCTAAAATACGGCGGCAGCTGGTATTATCTTTATCCCTCGAGCGGAAAGATGGCCCATGATACTACAGTTACGATCGATGGAAAGAAATATAATTTCAACAGTGACGGGATCTGTACAAATCCTTGATAAAAAAGCATCCCCCTGAACAGGAGGATGCTTTTTTCTTTATATACATCTTACGGGATCACTTTGTTACTGCATGCTTTTTCTTATATCTTCTGATGGATACCTTGATGATGATAAAGGCGATGAATACGAAGAATGCGAATATTATCAGGTGGGGAAGAGCTGCTGCAAGTCCGATGATGCCCGCCTTTACATCTTCCTTGATGTCATTGACGCTTCCCACGAAGCTCTCGGAGAGCTTTTCGCCGTATGTCATGGTCCTTGTCTCGATCACAGGAGTCTCTGTTACAACTTCACTTACTGTGAGATAGAGGGTGCTGTAGGATACCTGGTTGTCCATGGTGCGGATCTGTGATTCGTAGCTCTCGATCTCGTAGCTGACAGTTGTGAGCTCGTTCTGAAGTACGATGATGGTATCAAGGTCCGTTGCTTCTGCAAGCATGTTTTGAAGGGCTTCCTGCTCTGTTCTCAGGGACTCTACATGTGCCTCCATGTCTACATAATCCAGGGTAACGTCTACAGTGCTCTCGCTCTGGGAGATGATTGTGCCGTTGCCGTTGATGGAAGCGATAAAGGCATCCAGGTTTGCTGCGGGGATCCTGATGGTGTAGTAGCCGTATCTGTAGTCTTCGTTCTTTCCGGTTCCGGTTACTGACATTGACTCGAAATATCCGCCGTATTCGTTGATCTTATTCTTTATAGCTGAATCCATATCATCGAAGAGTTCTGTTTCGATGGACATGTTGACTGTCCTGATGAGCTTGGTGCTCGTATCGGCTACATTGAAATCGTCGGAAGCTACGTCTGCGTTAACGTTCTCGTATTCGTAGCCGCCCTCCATATACTCAATATCAGCGGCATAGTATTCTTCTCCCGAAAGATCTGCGTAGTATTCGTCTCCGCCCAGCTGTGTGTTGTAATCTGCTGCAGCTACAGTGGCTGCTGCCGGTTCATTCACGTTCCTTACATCAGATTCTCTTTTATCCATGGTGGTGGCTCCCGAACGGAAAGCTGATCCGATAACTGCAAGTCCGCCTACAAGGAGAACGAGTGATAAGAGTGATGCTGTAATGATGATTATTATCTTTGATCTTTTCATGGTGGTTTACCTCCCTTTCACCTATATACACGCAGGCAGTTTACTTTGGTTGCGGCAGTTTCTTTATTTTGATAAAATCTTTGTGTTTTGAAAAGGAGGGTGAATGTAGTATGACTGGAACAACTATCTGCATTCTTATTACGATCATCTGTTATCTCATCATGATGATCGCCATCGGCGCCTTCTTCAGCAAGAAGAACAAGAGCTCCGATGATTTCTATCTTGGCGGCAGGCACCTGGGACCTCTGGTCGCAGCCATGAGTGCCGAAGCATCCGACATGAGTTCCTGGCTCCTTCTGGGTCTTCCCGGACTTGCTCTTGCAACAGGTCTTGCAGAGGCATCCTGGACAGCCATCGGTCTTGCCATCGGAACTTATATCAACTGGCTCATCGTTGCCAAGAGACTTCGTGTCTACACACAGAAAGTAGGATCTTTCACGATCCCTGATTTCTTCGCTAAGAGATATGGAGACGACAAGCACATCCT
>CACXGG010000091.1 GCA_902767145.1 Oscillospiraceae bacterium
AGAAGAACGGGCCGAAGTCTGTCCTTCCACGGACCGCGCAGGATATGCTTAGACACGAAGTCGTGCATCTGCCCGCTCATCCCGTTAAATCCCATAGAGGAATATGTCATGACCGCTTCCGGGGTCAGAAAGGACTCTCCTTTCGCAAGTTTCCATTCAAATGAAGAGGGGTTGATACCGGAAAGGAACCTCACCTTTCCGTAGGGGCTCTTCTCCACCGACTCATAATGGTCGCCGCTGTAGACGAGATTAAGACCATATACATCGCCGTGATCCTCTGTGCAGCCGCGCTTTGACAGCATAACGAAAGGGTTGGCTCTATTGGAGGAGTTGCCCGTACAGGACGAATTCACAAGGCGCGCCGATGAAACGGACATATCCGTTCGCTTCATCTCCCTGGCCCAGGCCCCGGTGAATGTGCTAAAGACATAATCCCCGGGATCAAAGTCGAGCTGGGTGCTCATGATCTTCCTGATCCTGATATCACCTTCGCTTTCATTTATCAGCCGTGAAGACCTTGTGATGACATCAGTATCGGGATAAACACAGTAGATGAGCTCGAGCCTCATGAGGCTCTCCTTATCCTCCAGAGTGACAGTGAGAACTTCTGCTTCTTCTCCATATGATGTGGGAAGACCTTCCGTACCACCGTCCCTTCCGGTGCTCTTTTCAAAGCTCCTGTACAGGAAGTCAGATGTGCTGCTTCCGTCGGAGCCTGTTATCTCGAGAAATGGTTCTCTTACATCGCCCTTTCCGGGGGAGCTCATTTCGAGCCTCATATCCTCAAGGGAGAAGTTGCCGTGTTCCGGTGAATACACAACTGATGTCCCCGGGGCAAATTCATGCTGTTCCGTAAGGCCGTCTTCGTCGTCCAGATGGATCTTACGGCCGTAGTACAGATGTTCCATATGACCTGTTTCCAGTACCTTCATAGCATAGGTCGTATGAGCGGTATCGAGGATAAACAGCGGGTCCTTTTCGCCTTTTACAGTGATCATAGATATCAGCTCCTTGACTTAAGTTCTTCGGAGATCTCACCAAGTTTCTCATCTGTAAGGATATACCTTGACCTGAATACGAGCAATGCTATCACGAGGACTGCAATGGGCGTCAGGGTCATTACCATACGGAGTCCGAAGACTGCACCGGTATCGATCGTCTCCACTACATTTCCCTTTATGGAGGTTACCTTTTCCATGAGAACTGTAAATGTCATATCCACATCGCTGTTCTCCTGGATGTTGAAGACCGAGAGGCAGATCGCAGCAACGAGAGCCGCAACACCGGAAGCCAGCTTGACCACGAAGGTCTGCATGGAGAAGATGACCGACTCATCCCTTCTGCCGTTCTTGAACTCACCATAGTCACAGGTGTTGGCAAGGAAGATGGTGCAGATGACATTTAGTATTCCCACCGCACTCATGATGAAGAATCCGGGCACGAAGAAGGGATATACGCTCTTAGCTCCCATAAGGGACATGGCCAGGAGGATCAGATATCCGCCGATGGCTGAGAAGACACCGATATAGAAGATCTTTATGGTGTTGAAGGCCTTCCTGAGGAGCGGGAAGAAGAGCATCATGGCAAGGATCTGCATTCCCCCTGCAAAAGTATTGAACAGAGTGTAGTTGCCCTGCCAGTTGGAACCTGCGAGATCATACTTGAAGAAATAGATGAGCAGGTTGGAAGTGATATATGTCGCCGTATTGAAAAGTACGATGGTGATGACCACCGTCATGGCCTGATCATTGCCAAGGAGCGCCTTGAACATCTGTCCCACAGACGCCGTCTTCATATCGACAGAGGACTTCTCCTTGATGCAGATACAGGTGATGCTGATGAAGATGATGAACAGTACCCCGACCACGATGGAGAAGGCGCTGAAGCCCAGACGCTCGACCTCGAGCGTTGAGTTCATCGTGAGCTGCGCGCTTACGGTATCAGTTTCCCTGATCTTCTCAAATGCATCGTGATCCACATAGAAGACAAGACCTGCCTGACTGCTGTTTTCAGAATCCATGACGAATTCCACTCTTGATGTCTCAGGAGCAACGCCGTTAACTGTAAATACGCTTTCTGTATTATCGCTGTTAAAGACATATGCGCCTTCGAACGCTCTCCCGGATCCCGTGATGCTCACGGAGATATCAGCATCTTCCTTCTCATATCCGATGACATTCGAAGTCGGATTGCCGTCCTGATCCAGCTCGATCACATAAGTGCTGAAGGATGTGTCCGCTGAAGAGATCTCCTTTGTGATGTTGTCAGAGCTCTTTGAAGCCAGCGAAGAACCAATGGCGGAGACTGCCATTACAGTGATGATGGTAACGATGGCAGAGCCGACTCCGGCACAGGAACGGCCAAGGGCTGAAAGTCCCTCTCTCTCCTTGCCGCCTTCTGTGAAAGCGGGGATCATTGACCAGTAGGGGATATCCATCATGGTGTAGGTAACGCCCCAGAGGATATATGTTACAGCTGCATAGGCGATGAGGCCCTTGCCGTCCAGGGACGGAGGTGCTGAGAACATAAGTACCAGGATCACGGCATTAGTGATCGTGCCTATGAGGAGCCAGGGGCGGAACTTGCCCCACCTGGTCTTCGTCCTGGCGACAACGATGCCCATGATAGGGTCATTGAACGCATCAAATATCCTCGCCACCAGCAATATGACGCCCATGGCGATGGCACTCGTCTTCAGGATGTCCTGGAAGTAGTAAAGGACATAGGAAGCCGAGAGCATATAGACCATATCCTTACCTACAGCTCCTATGCCGTAGGCAAATTTCTCGATACCTGTTAAACCTTTCTTAGTTTCCATAGCACATCTCCTTTCTCATCTTTTCATTCCCATTGCTATCTTTACGACTTCATATGCGCCGTCATAGATGCCGAGGTCTTTGTTCCTTACTATGCATTCACACATTCCCGGAAGAAGACTGCCGTCTTCCATGAAGAGCCTTATCATCTGAAGGGTGTGGGGGATATCCCTGCACTCCAGGGTGCCGTCTCCGATCTCCGCCGAGTGGATCGCACCCCACTGCTCATGTCCGCCGATCCTCCTGATAAAGAGCTTCGGCACAGGATAGAAGGCAAGCTCTGAAGGCTTGGTCACGAGAACGTCGCAGGACCTCATCAGAAGGTTCGTCGCATATACCGCTTCGAAGATATTCTCATGACAGAACAGGTGTATTCCCTGAACATCCCCGTCCATTGCCTCCTCACAGAACTTTCTTGTACCGTTCCAGTCGTTGAAATGGGTCTTTGAGATCTCCTCTATACCGGGGACCATCCTCTTCAGGTCTTCCCAGACATTCTGATAGTCGCCGGTATTCACATAGAGCGCTGCTTTTCCGTTTTTGATATCGGGCATCAGGTCGTTTATTATGGCCGCGAAGATCTCCTTCTGGGCGCCGGCTCCTCCGATGGTAAGAAGGAACCTCATGGGTTTGCCGTTCTTCTTGCGCTCCAGGCGTTTTCTGCAGTCTTCCCCGATATTCGATGTGAGTTCATGGTCGATGTAGTGACCCGTGTACTTAAGGCTGTCCGCCGGCATGGGAGCCAGGACCTTATTCCCGTCCATACCGTTGCAGATCCTGTAGCCCTGATAAGCATAACGGGTCTGGACCGTGTGGATGCTCCCTTCAGCAAAGTGAAGAGCCATGGGCCAGTTGTCGGGGATCGCATTGACCACATATTCCATCCCTGCATGGATCGCAGCCTGAGCCGGCCAGACATGGGTCGCCACCACGGGGATATCCTTTGGTACATTTTTATATACCGGAGCCATCAGCTCCGCATTCTTCTGATCAGCCGCATTGTAGGACAGCTTCCTGAAGCCTTCATAGTTCATGGGTTCCCAGAAGAGCTTATTGAAGAGCCTTGACTTCTGGGACATTCTCGAGCCCATGGAATAGAGATCGTTCTGGGCGGAGATCACCTTGGTGCATGTGGTCTCAGGGTAGGAATTAAGATCCATCCAGTAGGGTATATATCCCATGGAATTAGCAGCCGACGCGATCGCCATGGAGATCCTGTAGTGGCCGAAGCCCATCCTGATGTTTCCAACGATCAGGCCCTTTTCCCGGTCAAATCCCTCTGATGTTCCCTCTGCCGCATCCCCCACAGCGATATTTCTGACCCCGAGGATATCTCCTATATATTCATTATCAACGACCCTTGCGGAATAATCCTTTCCTGAGTCGTCACCGAACTTCCGGGCATATTTGTTCTTGGATCTTACGGCTTTGTTATAGACTTTTCCGGACTGGACATTACCGAATATAACTTTAGACTTTTCCATTTCCCTCTCCTTTCAGTTATGCCTTGATGCCGTTTAAGAGGATGTCGACGACCTCGTTAAGGAAATCGTTATATTTCTTTCCGCTCCCTTTCATTACATTCTGTTCAAAAGCTCTCTCCAGGGTCGCCTCCATCATGATCTTGAAGATCCCAAAATCTGCATCCTGCCTTATGAGACCCTCATCCCTTCCCTGCTCCAGGAGCCTGAAGGTGGGTTCCCAGCCTGTCTCGATACGGCGCTGGAGCTTCCTGTATACTTTGGGATACTTTTCACTTAAGGGATAGAGCTCCTGGAAATTGATATTCTTGTAGCTCTCGGGCATTGCTGATAAGAGGAGCTTTATCTTTTCGAGAGTGGTATATCCTTCTGTCTCAAGTATCTCCTTCTCCTTTGCCTTGATGTTGTCGTAGACATAATCCACCATGGCATCAAAGATCTCATCCTTGCCCCTGAACTCTTTATAGATAGTCTTCTTGGACATATGAAGCTCTTCGGCAACATCGTCCACTGTGAGCTTCAGGCCCTTCTTATTAAAGACCTGTATCGTTCCTTTAAGTATCTTTTCCTTCGTTTCTGTCAACACTTCAGGCACCTCCGTCGGAAACTGATTTCACAATTTCAGTTTCCACCTTAATGATAACAGGAACGCAGACCCAAAGCCACTTTTCCATGGAAACTGTTTTTACAAATTTTGTTTCCACACCTTGTGCACTTTTCCTAAATGACTGTTTGATAAAAGATAACTATAATCAAGGCAGTAAGCTTTGAAGGAGTATTATTATGATGGATCTGTCCAGGATTGATTTTAAGGATATTTATTATACTGACGAAGCAGCCGCTTCCCAGCCTGAAAGATATTCCAGAGCCATAGAAGAGTTTCGAAGAACATTCCCCGGCACGGAACCGGAAGCGATATTCAGTGCTCCCGGAAGGACTGAGATCGGCGGCAACCATACTGATCACCAGCACGGAGAAGTCCTGGCCGCATCCATAAACAGGGATGCCATCGCTGTAGCCGCACCCAGGGAAGACAATAAAGTAAACGTCCTTGCTGAAGGATTTGGAATGACTGAGATCCTTCCCGGCGAACTCGATATTAGAGAAGACGAAAAGGGAACCACCGCCGCACTCATCAGAGGAGTCCTCGCAGGACTTAAGGATGAGGGATATGTATCCGGCGGCTTTGATGCCTATATAACAAGCGATGTCCTTATAGGCGCAGGCCTGTCCTCATCAGCTGCCTTTGAGACGCTTATCGGCACCATTGTCTCAGGTCTTTACTACAACATGGAGATCGATCCGGTCCTGATCGCCAGAAAAGGACAGTATGCTGAGAATTTATTCTTTGGCAAGCCCTGCGGACTGATGGACCAGATGGCCTGCTCAGTGGGAAGTCTCGTATATATCGATTTCGAAGATCCTTCCAATCCCAAAGTTGAAAAGGTGGAATGCGACCTTGATGAGGCCGGCCTTGCCCTTTGCATAACAGACACCAAAGGTTCCCATGCGGATCTTACGGATGAGTATGCTGCAATACCAGGCGAGATGAAGAAGATCGCTAATGCTCTTGGCCACGATGTCTTAAGAAATGTGACACTGGAGGATATCGTCTCCAACATCTCCATGTTAAGGAGCGAAGCTGGAGACCGTGCAGTCCTCAGGGCGATCCACTTCATAAATGAGACCATACGCGCCCGCGAAGAGGCAAAGGCTCTTAAGGGCGGAGATATCGAAGCATTCCTTGATATCGTAAGGCAGTCAGGGAACTCCTCCTTTAAGTATCTTCAGAATGTCTATTCCAACAGGGATATCACCTCTCAGAACGTCTCTCTCGCCCTCGCCGTAAGCGACAGCATAACAGGCCCCTCCGAGGCATCAAGAGTTCACGGCGGCGGATTTGCAGGAACGATCCAGGCCTTTGTGAAGAAGGAAAATGCCGCAAGGTACAAAGAATATATGGACAGGGTCTTCGGTGAAGGCGCCTGTGAGATACTGGCCATCAGAAGATATGGCGGCATCCGTGTGCTTTGATGGAGGACATCATGATAGATACATATATAACTGAACTTGTTAACTACGGTATCCGTGAGCATCTTATAGACAGTCTCGACCGCGTCTATATGACAAACCGGCTCCTGGAGTTTTTCGGTCTGGTCGAATATAAGGAACCTGATGATATCCCTGAACCAAGGGACCTTCATCTCATTCTCGAGGATATGATCGACTGGTCGCTTCGCAATGGTATCTTAGACAGCGACACCACTGCAGCCAGGGATCTCTGGGATACGAAGATCATGGGCGTCATCACCCCTCCCCCCTCATCTGTCGTCAGAAAGTTCAATGAGCTTCTCAAATACTCTGCAAAGGATGCCACCGACTGGTACTATTCCTTTTCAAAGGCGACCAACTATATCCGCACGGACCGCATCGCAAAGGATGTAAAGTGGATATCCCCCACATCATTCGGAGATATCGACATAACCATAAACCTCAGCAAACCTGAGAAGGATCCCAGGGATATCGCAGCTGCGGGCAAGGCGAAGAGCACCTCCTACCCGAAGTGTCTTCTCTGCGCCGAAAACGAGGGTTATTCCGGGACTCTCACCCATCCTGCAAGACAGAACCACAGGATTATCCCTATCACCTTGGACGGAGAAGAATACTATCTTCAGTACTCCCCTTATGTCTACTATAACGAGCACTGCATAATCCTGAACAAAAAGCATGTTCCCATGGTGATAGACAGGAGCACCTTCAAGAAGCTCTTATCCTTCGTGGAGCAGTTCCCGCACTATACTGCAGGATCCAACGCCGACCTTCCCATCGTCGGGGGTTCGATCTTAAGCCACGATCATTTCCAGGGCGGCGCATATACATTCCCTATGGCAAGAGCCGGATACAGGAACACATTTACGATACCGGGATTTGAGGATCTGACCGCAGGCATCATAAACTGGCCCATGTCAGTTATCAGGCTTCAGGGGGATTCCATCGACCGTCTTACGGACTGTGCTGACCTTATCCTTGGAAAATGGAGAGCCTATACAGACGAAGATGCATTTATATTTGCACAGACGGAGCAGGTTCCCCACAATGCCATCACTCCCATCGCAAGGAAGAATGCCGAAGGAAAGTTCGAACTCGATCTCGTACTCAGGAACAATATAACCACTGACGAGCATCCCATGGGCGTATATCATCCCCATGCCAAATACCATCACATCAAGAAAGAGAACATCGGTCTCATCGAAGTAATGGGTCTGGCGATCATCCCCTCAAGGCTCAAGAAAGAGATGGCAGAACTTGAAGAAGCCCTCCTGACAGGCGCTGATATCAGAGCAAATGAGAATATCTCAAAGCATGCCGACTGGGTCGGAGAATGGCGGGATTCCTACGATCTGTCTTCCCCCGAAGGAGTACAGGAAGCCATAAGGGCAGAGATCGGCAAGACCTTCGCCAACATCCTTGGATGTGCAGGGGTTTACAAAAACGACGAAGACTTCATGAGGTTCATAAGGACCATCTGATGAGCCTTAAGCTTTGATCCTGTAAACATTTCTTTCTTATCAACATGATCTCTGCTTATTGTCCCATTATTCGGAAGGCCTCTTCTTCGGAGATCTCCCTTATCTCATTCATGACGCTCGTACTTCCAAATCCATAAAAATCATCATCTTCATATGGATCATATCCCACCAGTCTATCCTGTATCTCTCTGTTGATATCAGGGACCCATTTACCATTCTCAAAAAGAAAACTCTCACCGTTTACTTTCTTCCCAAGTATCTTATCCAGGATCAAATAATACGTCTTCATACTTCCTCCAAATAGAAATACATCACTTTTTCTTAGGTGCGGGGAGCTCCATATCCGCGTCAGGCATCATAGCTCTTGCGGAGGATCCAGATATTCTTTACTTGATGCCATACATAAAACCTCCCCCATTGTTTTTTCTCTCTTCTATTATTATATCTCCTAATTTTGAAGACAGATAACCCGTACTGTATAATCGTAAATAAAAAAACGGAGGTCCCCATGCTCCTCGATATCCTCAATAAGATAGACGATATCTTATATTTCCCTGTCCTGATCATCATCATGGCCATTGCGGGTCTTTATTTTTCCTTCCGTACAAAGTTCGTACAGTTAAGGCTCTTCGGCGAATCCTGCCGTCTTCTCATGGAGCCCTCCGAAGATAAGTCGGGAAAGACAGTATCTTCCTTTCAGGCACTGATGATCTCCACTGCGTCGCGAGTCGGAACAGGTAATATCGTTGGTGTCTCCACAGCCATCTGCATAGGTGGCCCCGGTGCCTGCTTCTGGATGTGGATCATGTGCATCATTACGGCTGCATCTGCATTTATGGAAAGTACTCTCGCTCAGATCTTCAAGCGTAAGGACAAGGACGGGAACTACTTTGGAGGACCCGCATACTATATCGAGAAGGCGCTCCACGCCCCCTGGCTCTCCGTTATATTCTGCATCTTCCTCATAGCCACATACGGAATAGGCTTCAACCTTCTGTGTGCCTACAACCTGCAGTCTTCCTTTGCAGCATATCCCTTCTACGGTTCCCATACACTCTCCCTTTTCGGAAGTGATGTAAGCGCCGTTGCAGTGGGAGTCGGCATCGCCCTCACGATCCTCGTGGCATTCTTCATGCTGGGGGGAGGCAAGAGAGTCGTTCGCTTCACAGAGATCCTTGTCCCCATCATGGGAATGGCATATGTCCTGATATCCCTTATAGTGATCTTCGTGAACATAAAGAACATCCCTTCGATGTTCGTCACCATCTTTAAGGATGCCTTCGACTTCCGTTCTATCCTGGGCGGTATCGCAGGATCCTGTCTCGTATACGGCATCAAGAGAGGCCTTTATTCCAACGAGGCCGGCGTCGGATCCGCCCCCAACGCCTCCGCATCCGCCAATGTCTCCCATCCCGCCAAACAGGGACTCGTTCAGACATTATCCGTCTATATCGACACGCTTCTCCTTTGTACTGCAACAGCTCTGATGTGCCTTTCCACCGGAGTGGAGAGAAACGCTGACGTGGCAGGAGCCCCCTATGTACAGAATGCGATATCGACAGTATTCGGTTCCTTCGGACCGTTGTTCATAACACTGGCCATGGTCCTTTTCGCCTTTACGACACTTCTTGGAAATCTCTTCTATGTGGATAATGCCCTTGCCTATCTAAACAAGAAGAAGATGCCCTCCAAGCGTTTCCTGGATATATTCCACATCTTCTGCGCCGTCATCATCTTCTTTGGAACAGTCATCCCCATGGATGCCGCCTGGGCTGTTGCAGATATAACTATGGGTGGCATGACGATGATCAATATCCCCGCATGCGCCCTCCTCGGAAGCATAGCGGTCCATGCCCTTAAGGATTATGAGACGCAGAAAAAGGCCGGAAAGAACCCTGTTTTCCGCGCATCCAATATAGGTCTTGATGCAGAACAGCTCGATCACTGGAAATAATAAAAGTCAGATTATTGATATAAAAACAATGATCATGGTGTTATGCCATCAGACTACCACCGTATTCCTTCCGTTAGCCTTACCCATATAGAGCTTCTTATCAGCTGCGGAAACAGCCTCGTTGATGCGGTCATCGATCTCTCCTTCAGTCACCGCACCGTTGGTAAAGGTGTTAACATCAGCAACTCCAATTGTCATTGTAACCTTAATCTCGATATCATTCCACTTAACAGTAAGATTTCTTACTCTGGACAGAAGCTCATTGGCTTCCATTCCCGCCTGGTCCAGGTTCTCATTGAGGAATACGAAAACAAACTCCTCACCGCCCCAGCGGGCTGCTACACCATGGGAACTCATGTACTCCGAGCAGACAACAGCCAGCTGCTTCAGGACCTCATCTCCCGCCTCATGCCCATATGTATCATTTACTTTCTTGAAGAAATCGATATCTCCGATGGCGATACACACACCGTTGGGGCAGGACCCGTTCATGATATTCGATATAGTACGCGATATAACGCTCCTTCTGTTGGGGAGCTTCGTAAGAGGATCATGCTCCGACATGGCCTTAAGTTTCTTATTGTACTGGGACAGTTTTGCCTCAGTCTCCATCTTATCCCTGGTAAATATAGCCAGTATAACCACCATGGAGCAGAAGATAGTAAGTATGTTGATTATCTGGAACAGAAGAGAGATGCTGTAGGCGATATCCTCTTCAGGAGGCATGGTCACGTGGATAAAGTAAAGGATGGTCCTTACTGCCAGGACTCCAAAGCTCATGAGGAGCTTAGCCGACTCCGAGGCATAGTTCCCCACAAAGACAAGAAGTAAAAGCACAAATACGAAGTGTTGGATACTGCACTCCCATCCCCACACGACAACAAATCCTATCATCCACAGGATGGTAACCACCGCATAGATACCCAGGGCGAAACCGTTATGGTCCCTGTATGTCAGATATACAGAAAAAGCAAAGGCGCAGAAACACAGAAAGCTCACTCCCACCGTGGGGAACCTTCCGTAGATACTGAACACCACCATGAACACTAGGAAGTAAAAGCACATCAGCAGCGAATTTATACGTACGATAAAAGATACCCGGTTAGACTCGTTCTCACCGGTCACATCCTTCCATATAAGCTGACTGATCTTATTCATTACAAGAATCTTCCCTCTCTGAGCCTATAAAAGAATAATCGTTTCATTTCAAAGATTTGTCAACCATAAAATAAACTATTATTGTGGCTTAACACCAAGAAGGAAAGACAAAAAGCGAACCCGGCAGCACAGATAGCAACCAAGGAAAGTCAGAGGATAGGCAATGAGCACCGGCAGAAGGAACAGCGGCACCAAGGGCATATCAGCAAAAACAAACTGAAGACCTACAACAAAGATATAGTGCAGGCTGAAAAAAGCAAAGGAGGTCCGGGCAAACCCAAAAGACAAAGGAGAAGAGAAATCCAAAGAAGAACTACCAACTCCAAGAAGACCCAGCACCATAAACCAGCAGGCCAGATAGTTCACATACAGGTTAACAGCCTCAAAGGAAGTGGACCACAGGAACATATAGATATTCGCAAAAGAAGAAACCACCCCCACAGAAAGAAGCACATAACGGTACTTACGCAAAAGCAGGATAACCTCATCACAGGAGAAGACGTAATACCCCAGAAGGAATACGTACACATACTCCACCAGGCTCTTCCCTCCTATCTCAAGAAGCCCTCCCAGGAAAGGCAGGGGAAGACCCAGAAGCAGCACGCCCCACAGGGGCATATTCCCCGAAAAGCGGGGAAGGAACTTCTTCTGAAGACAGATCACACCAAGACAGATAAGTGATATCACGAAAAGATAAAGCAGGAACCAGAACTGCCCGAAGGAGAACCCTCCGTCAGCACCCGTAAGGTCCGTAAACTTACCAAAGAAGACACCATAGTGGGAAACAAAAGATCCGGAATATCCGCAGTTTCGGACATCAGCAAGATATGTCAGCACCGGCATCAGCACAACAGTTCCAAATAAAAGAGGAACGATAAGTCTCTTGACCCTCTCCACCACATACTGGCCTGAAGATCTCTTAGCAAGTGCAAACCTGGTACTCATGCCTGCCAGAAGAAACAGCAGCGGCATCAGAAAGGGACTGAAGAACACAATAAAACTGCTCAAGACCCTGGAAGATCCAAACATCATATAATTAGGCTCCCCCCATGCATTCCATGCCATGGCAGCATGGTACGGGATCAACACCAGTATCGCGATACTCCTCAGGTTGTCTATGTAGTGTTTCCTCATCGACAACATGATACTTTATTTCATGGAAAGCCTCAAGTCAGACAGCTGTCTCAAAAGGAACAGCCATATGCTCACAGCAGAAGAAACCATATGCATCGTCTTCGGAAGCCTCTGTCCTCTCATCAGCCCATGCACCCACATCGCTGTAGTACCAGGCCAGCGTTCCTGTCGTATCATCGGAGAAATAGCTGTCTGTCAGTGTCAGGATCCCGTCAGAATATGTATACCGGGAAAACTCAAGATAGACCGGACCGTAGGATCCCATGTTGTACACAGATCCGTCAGCAGCAAGAAAATAAGAGTTTCTGGCACCCCCCGCTATAAAGTGAACTAACTCATCGTTAGAGTAAGTATATCCGTCGTATATTACCGGCACCTCCGAACCATCAAACAGCATCATATACTGGTAGATAAAGAGCTCATCTGTTCCGTCACCGTCAAGGTCTATCTGTGTGTAGTAGATCTCCGCCTGCTCCGGAGCAAGGATCGTATCCGAAGATATATCTATGCACAGATCCACCACCTGATCCTCATCCATCTCCCCCTGTCGTGCACTGACAAGCCGGGAGATCAGATCATCATAAGCCTCCTGGGCAGCAGATACAGGCACCGTGGAAGCAGTACTCGTCTCCACAGGAGCAGAAGTAGAAGTAGAAACGGAAACCTCTGTCTCAGATCCTGTATCCTCAGTCTCTGGAGCAGCTGCACATCCTGAAAGAAGGCATACAGCAAGGATACAGGCAACGATATTCTTTTTCATAAAGAACCTCCATATCAACATCTAAACCATTATCACACTCGATTCCCAATATCAGAACGCATAAATGAATGAATTATCAAGCATTTCAAACCTATACCTTCAGTATATAAAATAATCTACCAATTATACCAACGGTGACTTACCCCTCACCCATAAAACAAATAAGATAAGAGCAGGAGGACAGGAACATGACTAAGAAAAAGACAATAATGACAATAGCTATAATAGCTTCAGCAGTTCTCGTAGTGATCGGATACACATTCATATTAAGATACTACAGATATGCTAAGTACGGTCCACATCCCATCAAGTACTATACCGGAATAGATACACCTGCGGCTCTCAAAGACGGATGCACCATACAAACGGCAAAACATCTCGAAAATTCACATTACCATAATGGGGACCTTTGTCTATTTGGTGCGATCAAAGAAATCGACGGTAGTGAGTATCCCGAGCCTACTTTTTTAGACCTGAGGATCATCGATGTCTACGGAGATGAATGCACCATCGTATTCAGAAGTACAGAAGGCGGTGAAATATACTACACCAGTAATTATCCACTGGAAAATCTTATATATGACACTGAAGCTGTCATTGCAGCACAGGACTATAAACATACAATTCTCGGAGATATTGATTACGTATTAAACAACATGTACTAATGGTCTCTGATGGCTTCCACCACCAGCACATCAGCAGGAAGCCAGTCAACAGAATCCAGTTCTTCCTCCGTGAGCCATTTAGCCGCCTCATGTTCCAGAAGATCCATGGAGGATCCTTCTGCAAGTGTCGCCCGGAAACAGTCCATGGAAAGATGGAAATCAGGATAGTCGTATTCCACTGTGGTAAGAAGGTCCCCCACCACTATGTCAGCAGCAAGTTCCTCACGTATCTCACGGACAAGGGCATCACGGGACGACTCCCCAGGCTCTATCTTCCCTCCCGGGAACTCCCAGCCGTCCTTATACTCCCCATATCCACGCTGGGTAGCAAAGATCCTGGATCCGTCAGTGATTATAGCCGCTACTACTCTGATGGTCTTCATGTATCACTTCCTGATAAACTTCTCATCAGCGAGGTATTCGTCACTTACAAAGCGCTCCGCTGTCATGTGAAGATCGTACTTCTCACGAAGCTCCGCAAGTTGCTGCATCATGGGAGAGGCATGGTGTTCATCTATAGCAGCCTGATCAGTCCAGGAATCTATAAGGAGCACTGTCTCGGGATCATCCATAGGGACAAAGTACTGATACCTGAGATTTTCCTTCTCAGCACGGATGGCATCCGCGATCCCGGACTTCTCCATCTCCTCGGCAAATGCCCTGGCACTTCCATTCTGTCCTTTGTAGTAAAGATTAACAGTGATCATGTCCCCTCCTCAGAGCGATCCGCTCTCCTTAAGCTTGAGTTCAGCACCGCCCACCAGCGTCAGCAGTAT
>CACXGG010000092.1 GCA_902767145.1 Oscillospiraceae bacterium
CCGATCACGTTCTTTCCGTAAACTCCGCTCCTCAGGGAAAGGTCATGGGACCTTCCAAGGATATTGGAATCCATTGTGATCCTTATATCAGATCCGTCCACCGGGTAGTAAGCCTCCCGCTCGTAGGACAGGAACACCTTAGGTGCCAGATCCCGGTAGAATGTCCTGACATAATCGATCTCTTTACAGATCTGCGTATCCAGGGGCCTGTCTCCGCCTGCTGCCAGCCAGTCCATAGCCTCGAATTCGGGAAGTGCGATCCGTCTCTTGTAGACCACTGACTCGTATTTCTTCTTGAGTTCCACAAAGACATCGTCGTCCTCACTGACCCTGCTGTAACTTCTGACCCTGAGCTTCTCCTTATACTCAGGCTTGTCCAGGGATGTCCTGATGAGCCGGTTATCATCTGTATCGAAATAGATATTCCTGATGGTGGTCCGGCCGTATTTATCTATCTCCATCTTTCCCTTCATCTCAGATTCAAGATCCAGCCTCTGGGAAGCTGTCAGGATATATTTGATCTCGTATCTTCTGAAGATATTCTGATAAGTCATTTCCATTTCCTCCGTTTCTGCCATCATCATAAACATCCTTCCTTAAATGAACCTTAAAGCGGAAAATGGTATAATCAACAGAGAAAAACAAAAACAGAGGGAACAGATGGCAGACTACAAGGTACTCATGATAGACGACGATGAGGTGATCGCCCAGACCACCTGCGAATACCTTAACATGTTCGATGTTAAGACCGCTTACGTTACCGGCTACGAGGAGGCGGAAGCCTTCCTGGATAAGAACCTGGTATCCCTTCTTCTCCTGGACATCAACCTGGGTGACAAGTCCGGCTTCGATCTCTGCAGGAAGGTCAGGGAGAACTACGACATGCCCATCCTCTTCATAAGTGCCAGGACATCCGACGACGATGTCCTCATCGCCCTTAACATCGGAGGCGACGACTACATCAAGAAGCCCTACACCCTGAGTATCCTCCTGGCCAAGGTAAAGACCGTCCTGGCAAGATACGAAAGGGAGGCATCAGCAAAGGACACAAAGACAGCACAGAAGAGCAACGAACTTGCCCCTGACATCAGGCTGGACACCAACACCCATAAGCTGAACATAAAAGGCGAGGCCGTAAGCCTCAAGGCCATGGAATATAAGATGCTCCTGTACCTTACTGAGAACAGGGGAAGAGTAGTTACCAAGGACGAACTCCTGAAGAACGTCTGGGACGACGAGTTCATCGGCGAGGGTACCCTTGCCGTCCACATAAGGCACCTTAGGGAAAAGATCGAGAAAGATCCCAAAAACCCCGAGATAATAAAGACCGTCTGGGGCGTGGGCTACATGATCGAGGAAGCAAAGTGAGAAACTACTTCCGTATCGTCATCGCCGCAGGCATATTCTTCTTATTGGGACTGGCCGTATTCGCGGTCATCTCCTTTAACAGTGCTGCCGTTCCAACCATCGACAACGACAAGGTAGTCCTTCTGAACGACATCGCCATGGATGCCGCTGAGGACATGGAAGCGGTAAAGAATAATGACTATGGTGCGGAATTCGTGGTGATCGATAACTCAGGAAATATCCTGGCCGACACCAGGACAGACAAAACACAGAACCCTTCTGTGGAATCCGCCATCAAGAACAGATACCCATATAAGTACATAATAAAAGACAACAATATAGAAGGAGCCGTTATCCTGATAGACGACGGGATGGACGGATTCTACAGAGTAAGGAACATCATCTTTGCAGGCCTCGCCATAGCAGCAGTCCTGATAACTGCAGGCGCGGTCTTCTATGGTATATACGTAAGAAATAATATAGTAAGGCCCTTCGGCAGGATGGAGGCCTTCGCCGGCAAAGTGGCGGAAGGCAACCTGAACGAACCCCTCCTGATGGAGAAGAATAACATGTTCGGTGTATTCTCCGAGAGCTTCGACATAATGCGCGAGGAGCTCAACGCCTCCAGGCAGAGGGAGATCGCCCTCCAGAAGAAGGAGAAGGAGCTCGTGGCCTCCTTAAGCCACGACCTGAAGACTCCCGTCACCGGCATCAAGCTCACCTCAGAGCTCATGCAGGCTAAGCTCCAGGCTGGGGATAACGACAAGGATATGCAGGAGAAGCTGGACAACATCTGGAAGAAAGCCGACCAGATAGATGCCCTGGTAACAGATCTCTTTACATCCACCCTGGACGACCTGGGCGAGGTCAAGATCAGTATGGAGGATGTCCCTTCCACCATCCTTAAGGAGATCCTCACCAAGTACGACGACAAGGAGAAGGTCAGGGAAGAGGCACTTCCCGAGGTCATCATCCATACAGATCCCAAGAGGATGAGCCAGGTAATAGGAAACATCATCCACAACTCCTACAAATATGCAGACACTGTCATAGACGTGGACTATAAGGTCACAGGTCCCAACCTTGAAATGTGCATCAAGGACCACGGCCCCGGCGTCCCCGAAGACGAGCTCGAGCTCATCACCAACAAGTTCTACAGGGGCAAGGACCAGCAGAACGAGGAAGGCTCCGGCCTGGGCCTCTATATTGCAAAGAACCTCATGGAGAAGATGGGCGGCGACCTGATCCCCGAGTCCGACGGCGACGGCCTCTCCATCACCCTCCTCATCCCCCTAAGTTAAGATTGGTCAGGATATAGTTTTAAGATCATTGTAGGACCGTTAATAATTTGATAAGAATTTGATAGTCCTTTGACAAAGAAGTCCCGGACAAAGACCCGTACAATAGGAGCATAAGAACTATGCAAAGGAGAATAAGGTATGGGTTCGATATTAAAGACAGAAAAGTTATGCAAATCCTTTTCAATTGGAGGCATACAGCAGCACGTAATAAAGAATCTCGATCTGGAGATCATGGAAGGTGACTTCACGATAGTAATGGGAGCATCAGGCTCCGGTAAGTCCACACTCCTCTATGCACTCTCCGGAATGGACAAGCCCACCATGGGCAGCATCACCTTCGACGGGGAAGAGATCTCCGGTAAGAGCAACGACCAGTTGGCTCTCTTCAGAAGAGGCAACTGCGGTTTCGTATTCCAGAACGTCTACCTTCTGGAGAACCAGACAGTACTGGACAACGTCCTCACAGGAGCGCTCATCGTAGCAAAGAACTCCCCGGAACTCGTCAGGAAGGCAAAGGTGCTCCTCAAGAAGGTTGGCATCAGCGAACCCCTCTGGAACAAATACCCCAGCCAGTTATCAGGCGGTGAGGCCCAGAGGGTCGGCATCGTAAGAGCGGTCATCAACGATCCCAAGATCTTATTCGCCGACGAGCCCACGGGCCAGCTCAATTCCGCATCAGGACAGGAAGTCCTTAACATCTTCACAGAAGTACACAGGAACGGTCAGAGCATCGTAATGGTAACCCACGACCTGAAGACGGCACTTAGAGGTACGAGAGTCCTCTTCTTAAGGGATGGTGCTGTCGTAGGCCAGTACAGGATGCCCAACTACGGAACAGATGACCTTACAGCAAGAAGAGCAGGCCTTCAGAGCTTCCTCGACGAGATGGGATGGTAAGCATATGAAGATCTTAAGACTGTCATTATTTAACTTAAGGAAGAACAAGAGAGAGGCAGTAGCCATCGTCTTCCTTACCATGGTCACAGTATTCCTTCTTGGAACTGCGCTTATCAGCCTCACGAAGATCGGAGACATCTTCAACAAGGCATACGACGAGACCGGATGTATGGAATATATCATCCACTTCAGGAAGGACTCCTACAGGGAGGTCTATAAGGATATCCTGGAAGAGGCGTACGGGATAGAAGATTCAGTGGAAGCAGATGGCCTCTTTGCCATTCCCTTAAATGTCATAGAAAAGAACGGAGAGAAACAGCTCCACAACTTCGCATTCATTACTCTTGAGACAGAGAAAAAGACTGAAGGCTTCGTCATCCAGGACGGAAGATCCGATGATGAGATAGATGGTATCGAGCACCCCATATGGCTTCCTTATGCCTTTGAGATGAACGACGGATATCTTCCCGGAGATACATATACGATCGTGATCGGGGGAAGGACTTACCCCTTTGAGATCGCAGGTTTCTATAATCCCGGTTGCGGAAACAGGGACGGTTCCGGCATGAAGGTGATCGTTACCGATAAGGACTTTAACCTCTTATCAGGAGTATTGGAACATACTGATATCCTGGCTTTCAACGGCACAGATGAATTCGATGTCGGTGAATTCCTCAATAAGTGTGAGGAATTATCCGGTGAGAATGTCACTTCATATGCCTGGACCTGGTGGCGCTTTTACGAATCTCAAAATGAGGTGATCTTTCTTCAGATATTCCTGGGTATAGCAGCATTCATCTCTTTTATTACCCTGGCATCAACAGTCTTCCTCATGAGACACAAGATCTCAAACGACATCGAGGACCAGATGCAGCAGATCGGCGTACTGGAGGCTCTGGGCTACAGGTCAAAGGAGATTTCCCTCTCCTACATATACGAATATATGCTGACCGCTGCAGCCGGCGCAGTCCTGGGAACGTTACTCTCCGTATTATTTAATCCTGTACTTTCCAGGATCGCCGGACAGCAGATGGGCCGTATCGTCCATATGGAGCTGAACTTCGTAATGCTCGTAATGGTCGCAGTTGCCATAACCATCCTCACCCTGGTATTTGCACTGACTAAGGCGGCTACCATAAAGAGATATCCTCCGGTAGTGGCATTCAGAAAAGGAATAAAAGCACATCACTTCGGCAGGAACATCCTTCCTCTCGAAAAGACAAAGGGCAACATCAATACAAGGCTCGCCTTTAAGGTCTTCTTCAGGAATATAAAGCAGAATATCGGTGCAGGTATCTGTATCCTTCTGGCTTCATCTACGCTGGTCTTCGGAGTGGCTGTATATGACTTCTTCAAGGACGAAATGGCCATGCTGTATACCTTTGGTGAGGAGGTGCCGGAAGAGACGATAAGCCTCCTGGACGGTGTCGATCCCTATGCGTTCAGTGAAGAACTCCTGGATCTTCCTGAGGTCAGAAAGACATTGGTATGTTTTGAGGCTGATGATGTAACAGTGGAAGAGATCGGACATGAATCTACTGTTATTTCATATGAGGATTATAGCGAAACAGAGAATATCTTCCTCAGCGACGGAAGATATCCGGAACACGAAAATGAGATAGGTATCTCTCTTTACGCTTCGAGGACATATGGTATTGAAGTCGGAGACAGTGTAACTGTTAAGGGTGACGGTACCAGGAAGACCATGATCGTTTCGGGCATAATCCCCGAAGCCAGTAACGGTCTTATAAATGTCTATCTGACCCACGAAGGATATCTGAGCCTGGTCCCCAATGATACTCCCAATATGATCAACGTCTATCTTGAAGAAGGCGTGGACAGAAGCGAATTCGAGAGAGATCTTTATGGACTATACGGTGCCAGTGCAGCGGAAATGGCAGAAGCAAGTGCAGAAGGAAGCACACTGGAAGAGCGTATCAGAAATGCAGCTGACGAACAGATGGCTGTCCTCCTCGATCGCTACGGTGTAACTGATGTGGACTATGCCATCAGGATCGGAGATCAGCTAATAACCGGACAGAGCTCGGTATTCCGTATCAGGGATATACAATCCTACTTTGACCAGATCGCCACACAGGTAACACCCATGGCCAAAGCTGTAAAAGCATTCGTCATCGGAATGACGATCTTCGTCGGTATGATCGTTGCCGTGATCCTGAGCATTCTCTCCTTCTCCAATGTCAGAAGACAGAGAAAGGATCTGGGCATCATGAAGAGCATGGGCTACAGTTCAAAGGATCTCATGAAGCAGCTGGCCGTATCCATGCTCCCCCCGACCATAGTCTCAACGGCTGCAGGTGCTGTACTGGGAGTCTTCATAAACCACTTTTTCTGGCTCTATATCATGGGATTCATTATAAAAGCAAGTATCCCGCTGGTAATAGTAACTGCAGTCCTGATCGTCCTGTTCAGTTACGCCGTAACCTACTTTGCAGCAGGAAGAGTAAAGAAAGTCTCGGTAACCGAGCTCATAACAGAATAAGAGGATAACAACATGAACAAGAAACTGATAGCATCAACAGCAGCGATACTTACACTTACTGCCGTAGTGAACACAACAGCCGCAGCACCGCAGATGCAGACAGCAGATCAGGAGCGGGTATACGCCCTGGCATCTGTAAGTAAGGTATATGTCACCACTGCCATAATGCAGCTGAAGGACCAGGGAAAGATCGACATCGATGCCCCTGTAACAGACTATATCCCCGAGTTCACCATGGCGGATGAGAGATATAAGGACATAACCGTCAGGATGCTCATGAACCACACCTCCGGCATCATGGGATCCACCGTGAGAAACGAGTTCCTCTTAGGAGATAACGATAAGAGCAAGTACGACTATCTCCTGGAAAACCTGAAGACACAGACACTTAAGGCCGAGCCTGGTGCATATGCCGCTTACTGTAACGACGGCTTCACCCTTCTGGAGATCATCGTGGAGAGAGTATCCGGTATGGACTTCACAAGTTACATCGAAGAGAATATCGCAGCTCCCCTGAACCTCACCCAGACAGGAACAGCACTAAATGCCGACGAACTGGGAACACTGGTAAACGTTTACTCCAATGGTCTTAACTACGACTTCGAGTACTCCATGGCCCTGGGAACCGGCGGTATGTATGCCACTGCATCCGATGTCGCCAACTTCGGAGCATCCTTCTGGACCGGAAACGACATCCTCCTGTCCCAGGAGAGCAAGGATGAGATGGGCACCATGTGGAACGAAGATGCCTATGAGAACTACATGGATACATGTGGCCTCGGCTGGGACTACGTAGAACAGATCCAGTACGAGCAGGCCGGTGTGAATGTAGTAGGTAAAGGAGGAGATCTCCAGACAATGCATTCCTTCCTGGCGGTCGCTCCCGACAACGACATAAGTGTATGCGTTCTTATGAGCGGCGGCTCGAGCACTCTGGCAAGTCTTATGTGCCAGAACCTGATGGATATCGCCCTTGAGGAGCAGGGAATAGTTGTAGATCCCATAGAGATGCCTGATGTACAGACAGTGGATGCCATCCCGGAAGAGTTCGGGCAGTACGAAGGCTACTACACAATGTACGGTACCCTGGCAAATGTCGCCATAGACGACGTTCTGACCATCACCGTTTACACTGCAAACGGCAGAACGACCGAAAAGAAATATATGTATACCGAAGACGGAAACTTTGTGGAAGTCGACAACAATGGCAACATCAAGCCCAACATCAACCTTATAGATTTTCGCGAAGAAAACGGAAAGGTCTACATTACCCAAAACGCGTATGATGATTATTCCGATCTTGGCACGACCCTTGACCGTTCCTATCTGGCTGAGAAGCTGGAAGAGAACACCTTAAGCCCTGAAGTCCAGGCTGCATGGGACAGCTACGACGGAATGGGTGCCGCTCTCTTCACCGATGCCTATTCTTCCGGTCATTACGACATTCCCTTCGTACAGATAAGCCTGATGGAAGAAGTCCCGGGTTACGTGATGGCGTACATGAGCTCTGGAGCCCGTCTC
>CACXGG010000093.1 GCA_902767145.1 Oscillospiraceae bacterium
TCAAATGCTTCCTCATCATGCCTCTTCCTTGCAAATGATGTTGATGTATACAACTTTGCATCCATCAATGGCATGAATACAAACCGTGACGGTAAGCCCAAGTGGGAGATCATCATGGACTACAATATCGATAATCTTCCTTCAGGTAAGGGACACCTCATCGAATACTGTGTCGTTATGGTAGACCAGTTCAATGATCCCGGTAAGGTAGAGCTCGAGTATGGCGGATCTTTCTGGATCCCCCCTCTCATGGCAGAAGATCTTGATGCAAGTTGTTTCTCGATCTCCAGAAGCACCACAGCCTACTCTTATAAGCGTGATCATGATGATGCTTTCTATGAAGGCGACACGATCTGCAATTCAGAATTCTATTACACAGCTCCCTGATGAGCTTATTACTTAAGACATCAAAGACCCGGAATAGTTTCCGGGTCTTTTTTTACGCATCAACTATAATGTGCTAAAATATGCTGAATATAAAGAAATGAGGGATAGGATATGGCAGTTAAGGTTGGTCTTGATGTAGGCGGGAGTACCACTAAGATAGTTGGTATGGTAGACGGTAAGATCATCTATAAGACAGTCGTCAAGGCTGCCGATCCCGTCACATCAGCCTTTGGTGCCCTCGGAAAGCTCATAAATGACAATTCCCTTGATATATCCCAGATCGAGAAGATCAATATAACCGGAGTTGGTGCATCCTTTTCCGGATCTCCCATGCTGGGTATTGAGACAGTCCACATCACGGAATTTCTTGCCACGGGACTTGGGGGATTATACCTTTCCGGACTTGACCACGCTGTTGTAGTAAGTATGGGAACGGGAACTGCATATCTCGATGCTTCCTATGAAAACGTAAGACATATCATTGGATCCGGAGTAGGCGGCGGAACCGTCCTGGGACTTTGTAATTCCATCATAGGTATAGACGATCCCGGGAAGCTCACTGAGATCGCTTCAAACGGTAATATCGAACTTGTGGATCTTACCATCGGTGATATCACCAAGGCGGAGATCCCTGGTCTTCCCATGAACGTCACTGCATCTAATTTCGGTAAGTGCGCTGATGACCTTACCAGAGAGGATAAGACCATAGGCGTCTTTAATCTTGTCTATCAGTCCATCGGCACCATGGCAGTATTGTCTTCAAGAAATGTGGGGATAAAGGATATCGTCTTCACGGGCCAGCTCACCACCATGAAGCAGTGCAAGGAAGCCCTTTCCCAATTCCCCATGCTCTATAATGTGAACTTCATCGTTCCCGAGGATGCCGAGTATGCCACGGCCATCGGAGCATGCCTTGTCCAGGAGTAAGTGATGGGATCTTATTTTCTGTCTTTTCTCGGGATAGGCAAAACAAAAAAGGACCGCGCCTTTGAGCTGGACCTTCTGAGGGGCATCGCCATTATCATGATGATGTTCATGCATTTCTCCTTTGATGTGAGATATGAGTTCGGACAGGATGCTTTTTCTTACCTTAAGACTTCCTGGTTCTGGGTGTTTGTCCACCCTGTTATCCTGGTGCTTTTTGTGGGTGTGTCCGGCATCTGCTGTTCTTTTTCGAGGAATAACATAAAGAGAGGCTTTTCGCTCCTCTCCATCGCTCTGGCATTTACCCTTGTTACCGCATTCATCACAAATGTGCTGGATATAAGATGCCTGATCATCTTTAATGTCCTTCACCTTCTCAGTGTTTCCATGCTCCTTTATGCGGCTCTGGACGCCCTGGGCAGGAAGGCGGGGCTGTCATATAATGCCATCAGCTTTATCATCGGTATCCTGGGTATATATATCATCACCCTGGCTACAAAGATCGATATGCTGGACTGCTGTACCTCAAATATGATCTTCTATCCCATAGGATTTGAGATCGAAGGGGCTCCCTATGTGGCTGACTATATGTATATCGTTCCCTGGATGGGAGTATTCTTTGCAGGAACCGCCCTGGGAAGATCAGTCTATAAGGACAAGAAGTCCCTCTTTCCCGGTGCCGGTGATACGACGCGTAAGATCACGGCGCCCTTTGAATTCCTGGGAAGGCACTCCCTTATCATCTATCTTGTGCATCAGCCCATCATCTACGGACTGCTGTTTCTTATCTTTAAGCTGACGGGGAAGATCTGATGAAAAGACAGGAAAAGACATACGGCTGCCCTGTTAAGAAGATAATATGGAGGCTGATCCTTATCGCCGCCATTATCCTTCGTATGTTCCTGGTGATATATCTGCCGAGACTTATCATCAACAGACAGGCTGCGGATATATACTGCGCGAAGCTCTTCCCATTTCTGTCCTTCGTTCCCAATTCCATAAGCAACATGACTTATTTCTCCCTTACGGAGAATATCATCGTGATGGGGTCGCTGTTCATCCTGGGACTTCTTATAACAGGTATAGTAAGAGCGGTGATCCTCATCAGGAAAAAGGGATTTGCAAGATTTGCCGTAAGCCTTACTGATGTGATAGTGATCATAATGATCCCCGTGATGTTCTTTACGGGAGTGTTCCAGGTCATGCACGGCCTAAACTATCTGAGGACCCCCGTGGCAGCCAGGCTCCAGCTTACAGGTGAGGAGCATACATATGAGGAATATGAGGCTGCCCTTAACTGGGCTTATCAGGGAATGATCGAAGCCAGGCGCCAGCTGGGTGAGGACTATAACGGTGTCGGCCATCTGTCCACCAGTTACCAGGTATGTGTGGACGATGCCAACAGTCTTGTAAATGCGGTGTCCTATTTCTATGATCTCGATATGTCCCCCAACTATGTCAGGGCGAAGCCCGTGATGCTCAGCAGGCTCTGGGGCTATACTGATATCGCCGGCGTATATGATCCCATGCTGGGGGAGAGTAATCTCAATACCGACTATCTGGATATCCTTCATTTCCCTGTGACACTTTGCCACGAGATAGCACATGCCAAGGGCTATGCCAGGGAAAATGATGCCAATACCATCGCTGTGCTTACATGCATCATGTCCCCCAGGCCTGATTTTAAATATGCAGGTTACTACTATATCTTCATGCGCCTTTACGGCACCACCGCCGATTATGCGGAGCATGAGGGCGTCACCATGTATGATTATTTCGGAAATCCCGCCTTCGATATGGTAAGAAGGGACATGATCGCCTATGAGGCATATGAGCATACGTATGAGACCGGTGCCATCGCCGACTTCATAGCCGACTTCTCTGAGAGCGCCAACGATACTTTCCTGGAGGTCAACGGCCAGGAGGGCGGAACTGACACATATGTGGTGCCAACAGATATCTATGTGGACTTCTTCTGCAGATATATAAACAACGTGGAAAGCGAATATAATGCTTAAGATCATCCTTGAAGGCCACGATAACTACTACGGCATAGCTGACGTCGTCAGGCTCTTCTACGGCCCCGCAAAGGAGGCCAGGGAGGAGCAGGCCGTGATCTGCGAAAACGGACCTGACCTGGAGATAATAAGCCGGGTAACAGAGGGTGAAGTCAGAACGTTCATAAAAGGTCAGATGCCGCAGGGATCAGGCCTTGATAAGATCCCCCTGAAGCGGGAAGTAAAAAGAGACCTTTATATCCTTTTGTCGAAGATATCCGGCAGGTCTTTTCCCTGGGGATGCCTTACCGGCATACGGCCCACTGTGGTGGCCAACGAAGTGGGAAGGGATCCTTCAAAGATGACGAAGGACTACCTTGTAAGAGAAGATAAAGCTAACATCGCCTGCATTACGGCTGAGGCGGAGGAGAAGACACTTGAAAGAGTACCGGAGGAACTTCTCAACATCTATGTGGGGATCCCCTTCTGTCCTTCCAGGTGCGAATACTGCTCATTCATCTCATCTGATGCCGTTAAGCATCTGTCACTTCTCGGGCCCTATGAGGATGCCCTGGAGCGGGAGATGAAGCTTCTGTCGGAGGGTATGACAAGGCCTGTGGGTACTGTCTATCTCGGTGGCGGAACACCTACTGTCTTCGAGGACCGCCTTTTCGGAAAGCTCATAGAGTCCATCGCAGGGACACTTCATATGACCCCGGAAGCGGAGTTTACCGTGGAAGCCGGAAGGCCCGATACCATCACGGAATATAAGCTGGATGCCATGAGGGATGCGGGCGTCACCAGAGTGTGCATCAACCCCCAGACCATGAAGACGGAGACCCTTACCAAGCTCAACCGCCGCCATAGCAGCGAAGATATCGTAAGAGCATATGAGCTGGCCCGCAAAAAGGGTTTTGAAGCCATCAATATGGACCTTATAGCAGGACTTAAATACGAGACGGCGGAGGACCTTTTATTTTCACTTCAGAAGGTCATAGAGCTCCAGCCCGAAAACATAACCATCCATACCCTTTATAAGAAGAGAAGGGCGGATATCTCCAGGGAGGACGTTCTCCGGGAGGACGGCGCCGTGGATGATGCCGTCAGCAGATCCTATGACCTTCTGGGAGAGGCAGGATATCTTCCTTACTACATGTACCGCCAGAAGGATACGGGATATGGTCTGGAAAATATCGGTTTTTCGAAAAAGGGATATGAGTGCCTCTATAACGTGGCCATGATGACCGACAAAAGGGATGTCCTTTCCATCGGCGCCGGGGGCGTGAGCAAGAGGATCTTCGATAACAACAGGTTCGAAAGGCTTCCCTGCGTAAAGGATGTCCTCATGTACATAAAGGATGTGGAGACTATCTCCCGCCGCAAGCTTGATTTTTGGGAAAGGAATATATGATAATAGCTCTATGATATGTCCGAGATGTAAAACTGAAAACGGTTCAAGGACCATCTGCAGTAAGTGCGGGTTCTATATATACCACCCTGACGTTAATAACAGGGTGAAGATGAGCAAGTCCGAAAGGGCAAGGGAAGATGCAAAGATAATGGGCAAGAAGGTCTGGAAGGTCCTGAGGGTCGTCTGGATCGTCGTGGTCATCGTGGTAATGAGCTTCTGGATCCTTGCGGGCCTCATGTACCTTTCAGGCGGTATCGGGCTGGGCTGATATTATTCCTTGTCGTCGTCAGTCCTTTCGCTGATGATGAACCTGGGACGTGCCTTTGTCTCCATGTAGATCTTACCGATATATTCACCGATAACACCAAGGCTTATAAGCTGTATTCCGGAGAGGAAGCAGATGATGGAGCTGGTGCTGGCCCATCCTTCGATGGTAGCTCCCATGAAATATCTTACGAATGTATAGATGAGCATTATGAAGCTCAGGAAAGCGACGATGGCACCCATTCCCGTGATGATCCTTATGGGCTTGATGGAAAGGCTGGTGATGCCGTCAAAGGCAAGTGCCAGCATCTTTGAAACGGGATAATGGCTCTCGCCGGCGATCCTCTCGTGACGCTCATAGTAGACGGAAGTGCTCTTAAATCCTACCAGGGGGATCATTCCGCGGAGGAAGATATTGACTTCCTTAAAGTTTGCAAATTCCTTAAGTACCCTGGAGGATACGAGTCGGTAGTCTGCGTGGTTGAAGACTACTTCTGCACCCATGGCTGCCAGGAGCTTATAGAAAGACTCGGCGGTGAACCTCTTCATGAAGGTATCTGTCTCACGCTTTGACCTTACGCCATATACTACTTCACAGCCGCCATGGTATTCCTTGACCATCTGGGTCATGGCAGTGATGTCATCCTGACCGTCGCAGTCGATGGAGATGGTGATATCCGCAAGTTCCTTGGCCTCCATAAGACCTGCCAGGAGAGCATTCTGATGGCCTCTGTTACGGCTGAGGCAGATCCCCTTGAACACGGGATCCTGCTTTGAAAGATCCTTGATGATCTCCCATGTCTTATCACGGCTTCCGTCGTTTACGAACATTATCTTGCTGTCTTCTGATACAAGATCGTCAGCGATAAGTGAATCGATCTCTTTCTTGAACTCGGGGGCGGTGATGGGAAGTACCTCCTCCTCGTTGTAGCACGGAATAACTATGTATAAAACAGGCTTGCTCATCGTGTGTCTTCCTTGAATGATCATTCTTTTTTTGTACGGCGAATATAATATCATATCCGGCTACGATAATTATACACTTTTTTATTTATTAATAAGAGGATATATCAGAAGGGGTATAATACTGATATACTTTAGGCATGTATCCATCCCCTGGGAGGTATGTAGGATGAAGATCAGGCTCGAGCATCTGACCAAGAGATTCCCCAACAGGAACAAGAAGATAAAGGAAGACGTGATCGCGGTAAGTGATTTTACCTTTGAGATCCCGGACGGACAGCTCATAGGACTTCTGGGTCCCTCGGGCTGCGGAAAGAGTACCGCCTTAAATCTCATCTGCGGACTCGAGACTCCCACTGAGGGAAAGATCTTTTTCGACGAGGAGGATGTAACTGAACTCCCTCCCGAGAAAAGAGGAGTGGGTATGGTATTTCAGAGCTATGCCCTCTATCCCCACCTGACAGTAAGAAAGAATATCATGTTTCCCCTGCAGAACCTGAAGGGCGATCAGAAGCTTACAAAGGAGCAGATGGAGGAGAAGGTGCTGGAGGCCGCAAAGACCGTCCAGATCGAAGAGCTCCTGGACAGAAGACCAAACGAGATGAGCGGCGGCCAGCAGCAGAGAGTCGCCATCGCACGAGCCCTTGTAAAGGTCCCCAGGGTACTTCTCCTGGATGAGCCCCTGTCCAACCTGGACGCAAGGCTCCGTATCCAGACAAGGGAAGAGATAAGAAGGATCCAGACCGCCACCAAGGTCACCACCATCTTCGTAACCCACGACCAGGAGGAGGCCATGAGCATCTCCGACATGATCGTTGTCATGAAGGACGGCGTGGTGCATCAGATCGGAAAGCCCCAGGATGTCTACGATGATCCTGTGGATCTCTTTGTCGCCAAGTTCCTGGGAACACCTCCCATAAATGTACTGGAGGGAGAGATAAAGGACGGCAGGCTCATAGCCGGAAACGACACCCTTCTCAGCATAAAGAGCAGCGAAAACAGAAAAGTCTATATAGGCATCCGCCCCGAGGGATTCATCCCCGAAAAAGACGGTCCCATGAAGTGCACCATGAAGGCCGTGGAGGTAATGGGCAGGGATACAAGTGTCGTATCAGAACACGAAGCTTCTGTGGACAACACTCCCTTAAGGTCCATCGTATCCGCAGACCTGGGCATCGATCCAAAGGCGGAAGAGATAAGATACAGGCTCAATCCCAGAAAGGTGCTGATCTTCGACTACGAAAGCGGAGAGCGCATAAGAGTGGAAGCGGAGGCATGATATGAGAAAGGATCAGCTGAAACCCTGGCTCTATCTTCTGCCGTCCCTGATCTTCCTTGGGATCTTCATGGTATATCCCCTCTTTGACGTATTCGTCTATTCCTTTGAGGAGGGATATAATTCTGCATCCCAGACTTCCACCGGAATAGGATGGTTCAACTATTCCTATGTCCTTCACGATCCGTTTTTTCTTCAGGCCCTGAAGAACACCTTCATCATCGTTATCATCACCGTTCCCGTATCCACGGGAGTGGCTCTTCTCATATCCCTGGGACTAAACTCCATAAAGAAGCTGAAGGATCTTTTCCAGACCATATTCTTCCTTCCCTATGTGACCAACACCCTGGCGGTAGGTCTCGTCTTCATGATCATGTTCAAGAAGACTCCCTACACTGATGGATTCGTAAATCTCATCCTCAGCGCCTTCGGGGTATCTCCCATAGATTTCATCGAGGGCCCCTACTGGGCCAAGATCTTTGTCATGTGCTTCTACACCATTTGGATCGTAATGCCCTTTAAGATCCTTATCCTTACCAGTGCCCTGGCTTCCGTGGATGAGACTTACTACAAGGCTGCCAGGGTGGACGGAACGTCAAAGCTCCGCATCTTTACCAGCATAACCCTTCCCATGATATCCCCCATGATCTTCTATCTGGTCATCACGGGATTTATTGGTGCCTTCAAGGCATACAGCGATGAGGTAGCCGTCTTCGGAACGGACCTTAATGCAGCAGGCATGAACACCATCGTAGGTTATGTCTACGACATGCTCTACGGAGATTCCGGAGGATACCCGTCCTATGCTTCGGCAGCGGCTCTTATCCTCTTCTCCATTGTACTTACCATCACCGTCATTAATCTTCTTATCAGTAAGAAGACGTCATTTAAGTAGGGAGGAGGGATATCATGACTTCAGAAAAGCTTAGAAAGATCATCATATATTTCTTCCTGTCCCTCTGGGGCATCATCGTCCTGTTCCCCTTCTACTGGATGATCATCACTTCCGTTAAATCCTACGGAAGCTACAACTCGGAATATATCCCCAAGCTCTTTGCATCGGATCCCACCTTCGGGAACTATGTAAATGCCTTCGATTCCACCTCCGGATCCCTGGGAAGATATTTCGTAAACACCATCATCTTTACGGTCCTTACCACGGCTATGATGCTGGTGGTCATCGTCCTGTCAGCATTTGCTTTTTCCAGGCTCAGGTTCAAGGGAAGGGATATCCTTTTCACCCTCTTCCTGTCCCTTATGATGATCCCCAACGAGCTGGTCATAATCACCAACTTCGTCACCATTACCAACTGGGGCATGAGGAACACATTCCTGGGTCTTATCCTCCCGTCGGTAACATCAGTCTTCTATATCTACCTTCTCAAGGAGAACTTCGAGCAGATCCCGGATGAACTCTATAAGGCTGCAAAGGTGGACGGCACCTCGGATCTTAAATACCTCACCAGGGTCATGATCCCCATCTGCCAGCCCACCATAATAACCATAATCATCCTCAAGGTCATCGAGTGCTGGAATTCCTATGTGTGGCCCAGGCTCATCACAGACGACAGATCATATTTCCTTGTATCCAACGGTATCCAGGAGATAAGGGAGAACGGTTTCGGCCGTGAGAATATCCCTGCCATGATGGCTGCTGTAGTAGTCATCTCCATTCCCCTGGTCATCCTCTTCCTGATCTTCCACAAAAAGATCATGGCGGGAGTATCGAGAGGAGGTACAAAGGGATGAAACATTTCATCAGGAAGATACTTTCCATATCCCTTGTCCTTTCGGTAGTCCTGGCCACCTCATGCCACGGCAGCAGGAAGACGGCGGCCTTTGATATACCTGATTCCTTCGACGACAGCAGGAATATCGAGATCACCTTCTGGGCAAAGAACGATACGAACATCACCCAGACCAGGATATACGAAAAGGCCATCTCCGACTTTGAGGAACTCTACCCCAACATAAACGTCAACCTGAGGCTCTACACCGACTACGGAAAGATCTATAACGACGTTATCACCAACATCGCCACGGACACCACACCCAATGTCTGTATCACATATCCTGACCATATAGCCACCTATATGACGGGAAATAATGTTGTGGTGCCCCTGGATACACTTTTCGAGGATCCTGAGTACGGCCTCGGAGGAACGGAGCTGCGGTATGATTCTCCCTCCATAGACCAGGTGATCCCGGAGTACCTCGACGAGTGCATGATAGACGGCGTCCATTACGCCATCCCCTTTATGAGGTCCACGGAGGCCTGCTATGTAAATAAGACCTATGTGGAAGCTCTGGGATATGAACTCCCTGAAGTCCTGACCTGGGATTTTGTGTGGGAAGTCTCCGAGGCAGCCATGGCCAAGAACCCTGACGGAACATTTGCCATCAACGGCCAGATGACCATGATCCCTTTCATCTATAAGTCCACCGACAACATGATGATCCAGATGCTGAGACAGAAGGGAGCAGGTTATTCCACTGAGGAAGGATCCGTGGAGATCTTTAACGACACCACTGCGGAACTTCTGAAGACCGTGGCATCCCACGCGGAAACAGGAGCCTTCTCCACATTTAAGATCTCCAGCTACCCGGCCAACTTCCTTAATGCCGGCCAGTGTATCTTCGCCGTTGACTCCACTGCAGGAGCCACCTGGATGGGAACAGATGCTCCCCTTACTGACATAAGTGCGGACAAGCTGGTACAGTTCGAGACAGAGGTAATGACAGTTCCCCAGTTCGATCCGGAGAACCCTCAGATGATCTCCCAGGGTCCCTCCATCTGTATCTTCAATAAGGAGGATCCCCAGGTGGTACTCGCCTCCTGGCTCTTCGCCCAGTATCTCATCACCAACGAGGTCCAGATCGCCTATGCGGAGACAGAAGGATATGTGCCCGTCACATCCATGGCCAGGGAAGATGAGGATTATATCGACTACCTGAACAGGGAAGGAGAGGACAACAGCCTCTACTACAGCATAAAGATCCAGGCATCAAAGCTCCTGATCGAAAACACCTCCAACACTTTCGTAACACCCGTATTCAACGGCTCCACTTCCTTGAGGGATGCCGCCGGGTATATGATCGAAAACGTCACCAAGTCCGTAAGGCGCCACATCACCGTGGACGATGCATATATAGAGCAGCTCTATTCCGACACTTCATCACTCTACCGTCTGGACAGGATGGTGGGCGGTGACCTGGGGCCTCTTCCGGGAGCCTCAAAGGCCCTTCTTACAACGCTTGCAGTGGTCTGGGCGGGAATAGGCGCATACTTCGTTTACGACAGGATGAAGAAGAAAAAGCAATAGTTCATATGTATCTAATGCCTATTTTCGAAGAGGCGGAAGAGCAATAAATTGTTGCTTTTGTACTACTTCAAAAATATATAGTATCACTCCTTAAATTAGTATAATTAGGGTGGCTCTGAGCTCAGAGCCCATGCTCACGAATAAGGAGGAGTGTTTATTATGAAGAGGTTTTTAGCTATTTCCATGGCAGCAGTAATGCTCTTTGGTCTTTGCTCCTGCAACAAGGACAAGGATACAGACGAGGCCGCTGAGTCTTCAGCTGTTTCTGAGGAGTCTGCTGCTGATAAGAGTGAGGGCGTAATGGATCATGCTGAATATGTTGCTGCTGATCTTGATTCCGAGGTAGTGATCGAGGCATACGTACAGGATACACAGTCCTGGTGGAACGATCAGATCACAGTATACCTTCAGGACCAGGACGGCGCTTATTTTGCATATAACATGGCATGCTCCGAGGAGGACGCTGCTCTTCTCGTTCCCGGCCAGCTCATCAAGGTAACAGGTTATAAGTCTGAGTGGTCAGGCGAAGTCGAGATCATCGATGCTACATTCGAGATCGAAGACGGAAACTGGATCGCAACACCTGCTGATGTAACAGATCTTCTCGGAACAGCTGATCTTGATGCACATCAGAACGAGCTCGTATCCTTCAAGGATCTCACCATCGAGCCTTCCATCGATGCTGACGGAAATGAAGTTGCTTTCCTTTACAACTGGGACGGTTCAGGAGCAGAGGGAACAGATTCCGATCTGTACTTCAACGCTTCCGTTAACGGCCAGACATATACATTCGTTATCGAGTACTACTTGAGAAACGAGACATCCGATGCTTACCAGGCTGTACAGGGCCTCAACATCGGCGACACAGTTGACCTCGAAGGTTTCCTTTACTGGTATGAGGGAGCTCAGCCCCACATCACATCAGTAACAGTGAAATAATTGGTATATTTGAGTTTGTTTCAGAGAAGGCTTCTTCCTCCGGGAAGGAGCCTTTTTCTGTTGCCTTATATTTATATAAATGATAAATTCAATACATCAAGGCTATAGGGGTGGATGATGGATTCTTTTCTCGATATTTTGAAGCGCGCATGGAAGAACATGAAGACCCGCTATTTCATGAATGTACTGGTGGTCTTCCTGGTGGGCGTTATCGTCAGCGGTTATGCCTTCAGTTCCAACGGAAATAACGATACCGTCGGCAGGAGCATCGGTTCCGATTCCGCAGGCATCATCGAGGACCTCATAAATGGCCAGCAGCTCTTTAATATCAATACCGATCCCCAGACTACTGGTAAGAAATACACCAAGGGCGTTATCTCCGTATTCGTAAACCAGATGACGGATTCCGGTTCCTTCTTCTTCGGTATCGTCAACGGTGTAAATACCATTGTCTTCAAGAACAAGATAGCCCAGTCAGTGACCATCTTCGTGGTGGATATACTGATCCTTCTGATGTTCATCTTCGTTAGGAATGTCCTCAGGGTAGGCATGTGCCGTTTCTTCCTGGAAAAGAGAAGATATACCCAGACAAGACCCGATAAGCTCCTTTTTGTATACAAGCACGGCATGACGGGAAATGTGGCTAAGGTCATGTTCCTCAGGTCCATCTTCCAGATCCTGTGGGACCTCACCATCATAGGCGGTATCGTCAAGAGATATGAATACATGATGATCCCCTATATCCTGGCAGAGAACCCTGAGATAGACTGGAAGACAGCCTTTAAGATCTCAAAGCAGATGTCAAAAGGTGAGAAACTGGATATCTTCCTTCTGGACCTGCCCTTCATCCTTTCCTATCTCATAAACTCATTTACCTTCAACCTCCTTGCCGTATTCTTCGTCGACCCCTTCAGGGAGTGTGTCTTCGCAGAAGCATACATGTCCCTCAGGAAGAACAGATATAAGGTCATCGACGACTACGCAAGGCTAAAGGATACCAACCTGGCAACAGAGACTGTCTATAACGACGTCTATCCGGACTATGCATATTTCATAAAGCCCCTGGAAAAGAGAAAGTGGATCAACATCGACTACGAAAGAGACTATACTTTCGTAACATGTGTCCTCTTCTTCTTCTCCTTCTCCTTTGTAGGCTGGTTCTGGGAAGTCTTCTATACACTTCTCAACGAAGGTGTCCTTGCCAACAGAGGCACCATGCATGGTCCCTGGCTTCCCATCTACGGCGTTGGCGGAGTCATAATCATCTTCCTGCTCAAGCCCCTCAGGAAAAATCCCTGGCTCATGTTCATAGGAGCCTTCGTGGCCTGCGGTGCCCTTGAGTACTTTACCGCCTGGATCCTGGAAGTCCTCTTCGACACTAAGTGGTGGGACTACACCGGCTACTTCCTCAATATCGACGGAAGGATCTGCCTTGAGGGACTCTTCGTCTTCGGCCTTGCCGGAGTTGCATTCACATATGTCTTCGCACCCCTGCTGGACAACCTCTACATGAAGATAAAGCCCTCTGCCAAGAAGCCCGTCTGCATCGTCCTTGGAGTCCTCTTCCTGGCAGACCTGGCATGGTCGGCCCTGTCTCCCAATACAGGTTCCGGCGTCACCTACGACGAGGGCGGTATGGGTACATCCTATCTTGAGGAAGAAGTCTGATAAAACAGCACCGGCTGTGATAAAATAGTACTATCAATCCCATTGGAGGTTCACATCATGGAAGTTAAGTTTTACCGCTGTAAGCATTGTGGAAATATCATCATCAAGGTAGTGGACAGCAAGGTTCCCGTTGTCTGCTGCGGAGAGAAGATGGAAGAACTCATCCCCGCATCCGTGGATGCCGCTGTCGAGAAGCACGTACCCGTGATCGAGGTCAAGGACGGCGTTATCTATGTATCAGTAGGATCCGTAGCTCATCCCATGACAGAAGAGCACTATATCCCTCTCGTAGTCCTTGAGACAACTGCAGGAGTCCAGATCGCCGAGCTTCATCCCGGTGACGAGCCCAAGGCAGTCTTCTCCATGGTAGCAGGAGCTGAGATCATCAGTGCCTATGCATACTGTAATCTCCACGGACTCTGGAAGTCCTGATAAGACGAAAGCATGACCAAAGGGGCTGTGAAACTCATCACAGCCCCTTTATTATGACGAAAATTGCCCCAAA
>CACXGG010000094.1 GCA_902767145.1 Oscillospiraceae bacterium
GCATTTTTTCTCCTTTTTATCGTGCCATTATATTCTTTACCACTACGTTTGTTACACCACTTGCAGAAGAATCAACCACTTGAGGTAAAGTTTTCCCTACAAGTACAGTTGGTAAGTTTTTATATTTAGCCACACCATTAGAAACTTTTTTAACAGTATTTCGGTAACTTGCTTGTGAATGTTATGCTTGTCGTATTGTATTTCAATTATATTTTTACTATTTAATAATTGAATTGTCAACATAAAAAGAAAAACCGCCAAGCCCTTATACTTCAAGGCTTAGCGGGTTTTCTCGTTGGAGCTGTTGAGCAGACTTGAACTGCCGAACCTCTTCCTTACCAAGGAAGCGCTCTACCGACTGAGCTACAACAGCATGTTCCGTTCGAACATTTGATATTATATAGCATAACCGTACATAAAGTCAAGTTAAATTTATATCTTATTGCATTTCCAAAAAATCCATGATTTTTTTGCGGATCCTCTGGAGCGCGTTATCGATGGTCTTGGGGGATTTTCCAAGCTCTGAGGCTATCTCCTGATAGGACTTGCCCTGGAGTTTTCCTCTGAGCACCTGTGTCTCCAGAGGGCTGAAGGTCTCTTTGCTCAGCTCTCCCAGCCTGTTCAAAGAATCCTCATAGATAAGCATCTCTTCCGGCTCGTCGGACATGGAGGCTCTCAGGATGTCGCCAACGGTAAGGCCTTCTTTTTTGTCTCCGACCTGATCGTTCAGGGAGATGGCGTCGTTCAAAGGCTGGTTTTTCTCCCTCTCCGCCTTCCTGATGGCCTTGATTATCTGATTGTTTATACAGGTGCTGGCGAAGGTCTTGAATCCGGCTTCTCTCTCGCTGTCAAAGTTTCTGATCGCCTTGACAAGACCTATCATCCCTTCCTGGACCACGTCTTCGGGCTCGGCCCCGACCATGAAATATGCCTTCGCCTTCATGCGAACGAGACCCTTATACTTCTCTATAAGGATCTCCTCTGCCGTCTCACTGCCTTCCTTGGCCATGAGCACCAGTTGTTCGTCTGTAAGGATCAGAAGGTTTTCTATGCTCATTATATTTTCTTTTGGTCTCTCTGTTTGCGTATCTCGTAAATAACTATAGCTGCAGCGTTTGAGGCGTTCAGGGAGTTTATCCTGCCAACCATGGGCATGGACACGATAAAGTCGCATTTCTCCTTCACGAGCTTGCTCACTCCGAAGCCCTCTGAGCCTATCACCACTGCGATCTTTCCGGACATGTCCTCTCTGTAGTAATCGGTGCCGCCCATACCGCAGGCCGCTACCCAGATGCCTCTTTCCTTGAGTTCATCAATGGTCTGAGGAATGTTGGTGACCTTGGCTACAGGCATGTATTCTATGGCACCGGCTGAAGCCTTGGCAACGGTTTCCGTGAGTCCGCAGGAATGCCTCTTCGGGATTATTATGCCATGGGCTCCCGCACACTCCGCAGTCCTCATTATCGCTCCAAGATTGTGAGGATCCTCCAGACCGTCCAGTATGATGATGAAAGGATCTTCGTCCCTCTCAGCAGCCCTTGCCAGGATCTCGTCGATGGTGGAATACGCATAGGGGCTGACAAAAGCCGCCACGCCCTGGTGCACCTGTCCTCCGGAGACGCGGTCCAAAGCAGCCTTTTCCACGTACATCACAGGGATGCCCTGCTCCTTGGCCATGGCCAGGATCTTTATCATAGAGCCTTCTCTGGAAGTGACCAGAAGCTTATCGATCTCTCTTCCCGCCTTCAGAGCCTCGGTGACGGGGTTTCTTCCGATGATAACGTTTGCATCCGGTTCGTTCGTTCTGTCAAATGAACTCTGAGACTGGGATCTCTGAGGTCTGCTTTCCTTCCTGTCGTATGTAGGCCTGCTTCCGGCTGAAGCGGGCTTTCTGTAGCCCTGTCCTGAGTCCTTCTGCCCTGAAGATCTGCGCGATCCACTCTGCTCCCTCATTTCGCGGGTGCCCTGGGACTCACCATATCCGGCATGAGACTTGGGTCTCTTTATATTATGATTATCTCTTCTGTTTTTTACCTTTGCCATTATTTTTCTATACGCTTTCTACGATACTCGACGAATCTGAACTTAAATCCTTTGTCTTCCATCTCTTCAGAAGCCCAGACCACCTTGAAGTTGGGGTTCTTATCTATATCTCTTATGAAGGTATCTGCAAAAAACTCATGATCCACCTTGGTCACATAGAGCTTATCACACATATCCATCATTTCATTGTAGACCGATGCTCCTCCTATGATCATCACGTCTTCAGGAGCATAGTTGTTCAATTCCTCCAGGAGTTCCTCCATGTCATGCACCACGATGACTCCCTCTTTGGTGAAGTCCATACGGTGTGTGAGCACGATATTGGTCCTGTCCGGAAGGGGCTGTCCGTTAGGAAGGCTCTCTAAAGTGGATCTTCCCATGACCACGGCCTTGCCGACGGTGTGTTCCCTGAAGAACTTCATGTCCTGCTTGAGATGGACAAGCAGCTGGCCTTCATGTCCTATGGCCCAGTTTTTGTCAACGCATACGATAAGATTCATGCTGCTCCTCCTTTCTCATACCGCGATGGGAATGTCCTCCACCTGAGGACCATGCTGATAATCCTCAACGGTGATATCATCTGTAGTAAAATCATAAAAATCCTTAACGTCGGGGTTCAGCGTCACTTTCGGAGCAGGATACTGCTCTCTGGTGATCAGTTCC
>CACXGG010000095.1 GCA_902767145.1 Oscillospiraceae bacterium
CCATGCGTCAGGATCCCGATACTCTTGATACCTGGTTCTCATCTGCGCTCTGGCCTTTCTCCACACTTGGATGGCCCGAAAAGACAGCAGACCTTAAGAAGTTCTATCCTACAGATACACTTGTAACAGGCTATGACATCATTACATTCTGGGTATCCAGGATGATGGTTGCCGGTATGGCACATATGGATGAGATCCCCTTCAGGGATGTCCTGATCCACGGTCTCGTAAGAGACTCCAAGGGCAGAAAGATGAGTAAGTCCCTGGGTAACGGAATCGATCCTCTTGAGATCATCGAGAAGTTTGGTGCAGATGCCCTCAGATTTGCCCTTGTAACAGGTAATGCTCCCGGAAACGATCAGAGATTCCAGGAAGATAAGATCGAGATGGGAAGAAACTTCTCCAATAAGATCTGGAATGCCATGAGATTCGTCATCATGAACTGTGAGGATGATATCGACTTCTCCAAGGTTGACGAGAGCAAGTTCACCCTTGAGGATAAGTGGATCCTTACAGGTCTTAACAGGCTTGTCTCTGAAGTTACAGCAAACTTCGATAATTATGATTACGGCGTAGCACTTTCCAAGATCGTAGATTTCCTTTGGGAGAGCTACTGTGACTGGTATATCGAGATCGCAAAGAGCCGTCTTTTCGATACGGAATGCGAGACAAGGCTCGAGGCCCAGTACCTTCTTAACTATGTACTCGGTGTCTCCATGCAGCTCCTGCATCCCTTCATGCCCTTTGTAACAGAAGAGGTCTATGACAACCTGTTTATCGACAGAAAGACGGATTCCATCATGATCTCCGACTGGCCTGACGCTTCATCAGTTCCTTCTTTCCCTGAGGATGAGAAGATGATGACGACCCTTATGTCAGCCATCAGGTCTATCCGTAACATCAGAGCCGAGATGGGTGTTGCACCCTCCAGAAAGGCTCATGTTATTCTTGTTTCTCCCGACGATTCAGTCGCTAAGATATTTAAGGACGGTCTTCCTTTCCTCGTAAGGCTTGCTTCAGTAAGCTCGCTGGATACGCAGAAGACAAAGGAAGGAATCCCCGCTACTGCAGTTGCAGCAATGTTTGCAGGCGGAGAGATCTACATGCCCCTTGAGGATCTTATCGATATAAGTAAGGAACTTGAGAGACTTTCCAAGGAGAAGGAGAAGCTCGAAGGCGAACTTAAGAGGGTAGAGGGCAAACTCTCTAATGAGAACTTCGTTTCAAGAGCTCCGGAGAATGTCATCAACGCTGAGAGAGAAAAGCAGGCTAAGTACAAGGAAATGTACTCCAGCCTTGACGAGAGAATTAAGATATTGTCAAACATTTAAGGGAGGTTAACAATTATGGCAACAGGACTTGAAGACGCTGCAAAGGTTGCAGCACTGCCCCAGGAGGGAGTTCACTGCTATGCTGCCAACAGCAAGCAGATCTCAGTTAGAAGGATCGTAACGGTCATCCTTATGGTCGTATTTGCAGTACTCGCTGCTCTGTTCTTCTTAAACGAGAACCGTCAGCTTCTTATCGGCGGTATCGCTGTAGCAGCATTTATCGTTTCTCTTCTGGTATTTATCCAGACATTCCTCATTGCTAAGTACCGCGTAGCAGTAGATTACAATGAGAAGAAGGTCATCCTCAGATACAGATTCAGCCTCATCTCCATCCCCTTCGATTCATTCGATGCAAGAGACGGTGAGCCTGACAAGGCTGAAGAGCTTCTTGAGAATGCTAACAACAGTGGAGAGAAGACATTCTATCTCGTACTTGATAACGTATTTGATGAGGCTTGCTTCCAGACATCAACAAAGGATCTCGCTTCAAGAGATGATTTCTTCCAGCTCAAGGAAGAGACATTCGCTATCGCTGATGCTTATGGCGCAAGGAACAGCGAGGATGCTATCAAGCCCAACCAGCCTGCTAAGAAGGCTTCCGTTGATAAGTCTGAGTCTTCCGAGGACGATGTTGACGATATCGTTCAGAAGGCTATCGAAGAGTGATCTTCCGGATTAACTGACAAATATGCCGGTCTCCCATGGAGGCCGGCTTTTTTATGTTCCCAATTCCCCTCTGTATTCCCCTAATTCTTAGTTTCAACGCGATTATTGGGGAATAATCGAAGATTTCTTAAGATTATTCCCCAAAAAACTCGAAATAATAGAAAATGTGGGGAATTCACAACGTCTGATCTTTGTATCCGATTGTCGTAAATTGTAACGGATTTGGTGCAAAAAAGGGTTTACAACAGTCTATACTCTGTGTATGAAGATGATAAATACACATCAGCTCAGGCTTTCATATCTTAAGGATCAGATGAACAGGCTGCCGCATGGATGCTTTGGACATTACAGGGGCAGGAAGGTAGTCTATGTTACATATGATCCTTCTGACCGGACTGTTTCGACCATAAATAAGAGACGGTATTATACAGATACCAGAAGAGGTTCGTTATATTCAAAGCTTGTTTCCGAATATCTTAAGCTCGAAAAAGAATATGAGGATCTGCTCAATGAATGGAAGCTCTTATACAGTATTGAGCCGGCCATTGTCGGGTTTCCTCTTAAACGTGACAAAAAGCCTATCCTTTCCACGAGTTTTTTCAATAATGCCAAAACAGATGCCAATCAGATCCCCATTGATGATCAGGTGCTGAAGGGAAAGAGCAAGCTTCGTTCTAAGAACGAGCTGATCGCTGTCCAGGCTCTTGAGAGTATGGGCTACAAATGTAAGACTGAAGTACTGATCCCTGATTATTATCTGTTTCCGGATGTAATGTTTCTTGCTCCTGAAGTGGATAAAGCTCTTGCTGTCGAACTGGATGGAGCCATGGATGATCTTAAGTATTACAGCAAAGCCAAAAGAAGACAGGGGAATTATTATGCTGCCGGCTTCGAAGAATTCAAGGATGTTCTTTTCTTCAGGATGTCTGATCCTTATAATTTCGATCTAAATACATTTAAAAGAATGGTGGAGATAGCCATTGAATTGAATTCGGAAGAACTGATGATCTGGAATTCCCCGGATAAAGCGGATTATCGGGATAATAGGGGAATAATTCCAGGCTTTTAACAGATTATTCCCCTTTTTAAGGCTTGAAACGGCAAAATAGGGGAGTGGTGAGGGGAATCTTATCAGGATATCAGGTCTTTTATGACTTCGCCGGCCAGGATAAGGCCTGCGACAGAGGGGACAAATGAGATGGAACCCGGAGTCCTGCTTCCGCTCTTGAAGGGCTGTTCCTTGGAATAGACCACCTTGAGCTTCTTTATGCCCAGATCCTTAAGTCTTTTCCTCATCGCCTTGGCGACAGGGCAGACCTCGGTCTTGTAGATGTCTGATACTTCAAAACGTGTGGGATCCAGCTTGTTGCCGGCTCCCATGCAGCTGATGAGCTTTGTGCCTGAAAGATCACAGAGCCTTGCCAGTTCGACCTTGGCTGCGATGGTATCGATGGCATCTATCACATAATCGTATTGGGAGAAGTCAAAATCAGACGAGTTCTCGGGCAGGAAGAAGACATTATGGATATTTACGGTGATATCGGGATTGATATCCCTGATCCTGTCAGAGAATGCTTCGGTCTTATATCTTCCTATATTGCTGTGAAGGGCAATTAGCTGCCTGTTGATATTAGTGGGATCTACCTTGTCGTTATCGATAAGATCCAGGGTGCCCACACCGGCCCTGGCCAGGGCATCCACAGCATGACCGCCAACGCCTCCGAGACCGAAGACAGCGACCCTCGATCCGTTCAGTTTCTTAACAGCTTCTTCGCCCAGCATAAGGGCGGTTCTCTCGTATATATCTTTCATGGGAGTATTTTATCACGACAATAAGTTAATGATATAATATTTAAGTTGGAGGATAAGATATGGAAGATATGGGATTTGGAAAAAAACTGCTGTATTCGCTGGTTACTGCGCTTACTGCAGCTATAGTTTATGGTATTACTCTCTGTCTGCTGGAAAAGGCGTTTCATACGCTGCTCCTTGTACTTCTTATAGCAGCAGTCGTTCTCGGGGCAGTCCTTCTGGTGCTCCTTATCGCACTGGATACCAAGTCTAAGAAGGTTAAGGCCGGAGCTATTGCCGGAGTCTCGGTACTTGGAGTCCTGATAATATTCTCGTCGGTCATCATGGTGCTGGCGCCTATGATGCTCTTCCCGAAAAACCATGATGAGGATGCCTTTAAGGCTGTGGAGAAGCTGGAAGAAGCTAAGGATAACACCGTACAGCAGATAGTCTGCGGAGATCTGACAGGGTGGAGGGTATGTGCAAGAAATGCCAGACCTGAGGATAAGAGGCCTGTGATCCTGTTCTTTGCAGGAAATGGAATGAATTCATCACGTACGGCTGAGCTCTTGCTCCTGGATGAACCTGAGCTTTATGCTCCTTTTTATGCCGATTGTGATTTCGTATATTTCGATTACCCCGGATATGGTACAAGTGCCGGTGAGCCCACAGGTGACAGCCTGAGGCAGATGGCCCTGGACGTATTCGACGAGGTCGATTCCTGGTCTACCACATCTTCGGTCATATGTTTCGGGTATTCCATCGGAACAGGCCCTGCAACTTACTGTGCATCCCAGAGGGAGGCAGACGGTCTGGTGCTCTGGGCTCCTTATGCCAACTCCTATGATGTCTATAACAACTACATCGACGTATTCCACGGACCTATGAAGCTCCTTGTACTCTACAAGATGGATTCAGATAAGTATATAAAGGATGTGTCATGTCCCATCCTGATCATGGCTTCCGATACAGATGAAGTCATTCCTTACGAGAGCAGCAGGGATCTGTTTGCCCGTGCAGGCGGATCATCTGATTTCATGACCATCTCCGGGATCGGCCATAACGATTTCTGGGTAACAGATAAGGTCATCGAGTCCACAGCTGATTTTGCAGAGGGGGTGGCATAAATGATAGATTTCAGCTCTAAGTTCATAAAAGCCATTATATTCACCATGATCCTTCTGTTCCTGGGCTTTCTGGTGCTCTTCATGCTCAGCAGTTCAATGATAGTCTCTCTTCTGATGCTTATCCTGCCGGCAGCCCTTACCATCCTCGGGATCATACTGGTCCATGTGCCTTTTATAAAGGATCATCCCTGGATACTGCTGCCCATAGATGTGGTCATCGCCATCATTACGGCAGTCATCATCTATTTGATCTGACAGGGGATACAAATGAAAATCATTGAAGGCATAACAGCGGGTATAAGCCCGCCGTTGTGCCTTATTTGATGCCTAGCATTATTGACTTCACATACTGCGGAAATGTATTATATTCCTAGCGAAAAATTATTCGTAATTCTAATAGTTAAAGGAGATTTTACCCATGCCATTGGTAACAACCACAGAAATGTTTAAGAAGGCTTATGACGGCGGTTACGCTATTGGTGCTTTCAATGTTAACAACATGGAGATCGTTCAGGGAATCACAGAGGCTGCTGGAGAGCTTAATTCTCCCGTTATCCTTCAGGTTTCCAAGGGAGCCAGAGCTTACGCTAACCACACTTATCTTGTAAAGCTCGTTGAGGCTGCTGTTATTGAGAACCCTCAGATCCCGATCGCTCTTCACCTTGACCATGGTGATACATTCGAACTCTGTAAGTCCTGCATCGACGGTGGTTTCACATCCGTCATGATCGATGCTTCCTCCAAGTCCTTCGAGGAGAACATCGCTCTTACAAAGC
>CACXGG010000096.1 GCA_902767145.1 Oscillospiraceae bacterium
AATACGATGCCCAGATACATATAGAGTTTAGATACAGTCTTTTCCTCTTTCATAGATACCTCTTTTCTACAAATAAAAAACGGCTTCACAAAACGCAAAGCCGCAGTTTGAAACACGATCAAATAGCAGTCCTGGTTTTGTTTTACGACAGGATGGCACTAACGAACTGTCGGCGTAACACGCACGCCTAATATATCATGTATTTATTTATTGTCAAGGCGGGGGACGGTGACATGTGTCACCTTATACGTCCGGATGTACCTCTTATACGTTTTCGTTTGAACCTGATGGTATAATCATGGATAGTTGACGCAAGGAGGCAGTGTTGTGAGATTGTTTCTTAAAGAGATCCGTGATCTTAAAGAGACTGAAGTCGAGATCCGCTATAAGGAAAAGGACACTGAGGTGCAGAACCTCATTAGTGCCGTGAACTCAGTTTCAGACCGTCTGCCGGCGTTTACTGAAAGCGGAGAGAATGTACTTCTCATAGTATCGAAGATCCTGTACTTCGAAGCAGTGGACCGCTATGTTTTTGCTTACTCGGCTGATGATGTCTATAAGGTCAGGAAGACTCTTTATGACTTGGAGGGGGATTACGCTTCAAGAAGCTTCGTCCGTATCTCCAAGGCCTCGATCGTCAACATAAACGCTGTCAGGAAGATATCACCCGAGGAAGGAAGAAGGCTCCGCCTTCTGCTGACAAATGGTGAAACGCTCATCGTATCAAGGGGATACGTAAGCGGGTTCCGGACAGCACTGGGAATGAAAGGAGATGCATGATCATGGATAAAAAAAGAATATCTGTATCGGTCAGGAAAGCATTTCTTATCAGCACGTCTCTGTTTGGTTTTACGGTCGTTCTGACCGCCCTGGCTTACGCGATCATGGGAGAGCTCATATTCCCTTCCCTGCTGATAAGGGTGTTTATCATCTTCTCGGTCATCTTTATCCTTACTTCCCTGAAGATATATATATCCGGAACAAGATCTGCACTCAGGATACCTTATGTGGTGATAAACCTCATCTTCCTGCCTTTCTATATGGGAACTACCCTGACAGGTCTTTTCCTTTTCAATAACGAGCTCAATATCGCTCACTTTTTCCTGTATGTGGTATTATTCCTCGCCACGTTCACCATAGTGCAGCTGATATCCTATCTCATACAGAAAGCTAAGACGGACGAGATGAATGATGCATTAGAGATCTATAAAAAGGAGCATCGTTACAATGGAGACGAAGAATAAAACATTAACCGTATCAAGGATCTTTCTGGCACTTGCAGTCTGGTTCCTCATCTACAAACTGTCAGCTTATCTGCTGACCCCCGTCTTATCAGAAAACCTTCCGGAAGTTGTGGTCATGATCATAACAGGCATGGTCATCCCCTATACCATATCACTGGGAGCTTTCTATCTGATCGTCAGGAACATGGAAACAGCTTCCCCCCTCTGTCCTGAGATAAAGGCAGGTCCCTTAAGGCTCGGAAAGCTCTTTCTCATCCAGTGCGGACTTACTATCCCGGTGATGATCCCGGTAAATATGATCTATAAGATGTCAGGAAGGGAAATGCCCGGTATGACGCCGGAGCAGATCCTGGCCCACCCTGTTTTCTATGTGATACTTCTTCTTGTATTTGCACCGGTAATGGAGGAATTTCTGTTCAGAAAGCTTATCCTGGACCGCCTTACTGTTCTGGGGACGACTCCCGCGATAATCGTTTCGGCAGCATTTTTCGGACTGCCCCACCTTTTCTCACAGGGACCTGCCCAGATGCTCTATACCTTTGTGCTGGGACTGATGCTGGCATATGTGGCCCTGACATCGAGAAAGCTCTGGCCTTGTATCCTTCTTCACTCGCTGAGCAATGTCTACGGAGCCTTCATCCCCACATTATGGCCTAAGGACGATCTGCCCTCTCTGGCACTCTATGCACTTATCTATATCATGATCATGCCCCTTACGGCAGTGATCCTGACAGTCCTTTCACGAAAAGAGATAATGAAGGTATGTCACTGCACCTGACCGTCGTTTCTGAGAGCCAGAAACCAGGCCATGATATGGACTGCCTGCTGGAAATCATTCTCTTTGATCATCTTCTCGATCTCATCAGCGGAATAGAGCCCCACATTAAGAAATTCTGTGGTATCCAGATCCTGTCCTGACACTTTAACACTGTTACAAGCCCTGTAAATATGGGCATAGTTGTCTGCTATGGTGGCATTAGAAGGAACGGTGATCAGATGCTTCCATTCTGTGGATTCGTAGCCTGTTTCCTCCAGAAGCTCTCTTTTTGCCGCCTCTAAAGCATCCTCTGCAGCCTCTACTTTTCCATATTCCTTTCCGTCGGTACGCTCGATGCCCCCGGCGGGGAATTCGTTGGTAACTTCCTTGATCCCCTGCCTGAACTGTCTGACAAGGATATATCTTCCCTCAGTGTCAGAAGCCACTACAACAACATAATCTCTTCTGCTATATGAATAATAGGGTTCGAATACAGATCCGTCCGGAAATCTGTAGGCAGACTGTCTGAAATCGATCCACTCATTCTGGATCAGATGCTCTGTCTTTATCTCTTCCCATATAAGGTCTTTATTATCTTTTTCCATATAAGATCACTCTCCTTGACCCTGAAATTATACCATTTGGAGCCATCTTAACCCAATCTTAATAAATTCAGACGATTATCTTAAACATCGGTTAGAACCATATTAATACAGTCCTGATAAGATGGGACCATAAGATCGAACAAAGGAGATCAGGACAATGAAAAACACAATGAACAAGGCAATGTACAAGAACGTAAACGGATATAAGATGACAAACCTTCAGAGAGCAGCAGTCCTTGAGCCTGACTTCTCCGAAAGGATGGACATCACAGGAGATAATGAAGCTGTAACGGCAAGATGTGATGAGATCATCAGCAAAGGCGGATGCGTATACGCTTACAGAAACACAAACACAAAGAAGATCGAAGCACTCTTCATGGTCGAGAACAACAACTGCAGCGAATTCCACATAAAGGAAAGCCTGAAGGACGAAGACTTCGAGACCATGTGCGAAAATATCTGCTACCTGATGGCCAAGGAAACAACAGAAGATGATACAAGGCCCATCTTCCTGGGCAGAGAGATCCCTGAGCTCATAAAGGATGTCAACCTCTTCGGCATCATCGGAGGACTCGTAGCAGGCATCTTCCTCGGGATCATGCTGGCAGTATCCTCAGGCAGCTTCTTCGGCCTTGCCATCGGACTTATGTTTACGGTAAATATCGGACTCTGCTTCGGCACATGCTATACATGGAACACCACCGAAGCACTCAGCATCCTGGTCTGATCAGACCCACTCTTCAGCCCAGTCTTTAAGTTCGGAAGAAGACACCCTCCTGTCAAATCTCTTTCCCGGAACGACCCGGGCACCGGGTGCCACCTCCTGGATAGACTTCCAGGAATCACCGATGCCGCTCATGCCGGATGTTGCAAAAGGTACTACCACCTTTCCCTTAAGATCGCATGACTCGATGAATGTATCGATTATTGATGGCTCCCTATACCACCAAACTGGAAATCCCACAAATATCACACCATACTCTGTAACATCCGGGGCAGCTGCCGCCATTTCTGGCCGGCAGCTTCTGTCGTTCATCTCAACAGAGCTCCTGCTGGAACTGTCCCTCCAGTTAAGATCCGCAAAAGTATAAGGGACCTTAGGTTCGATCTCGAAAAGATCAGCTCCGATGGCTTCAGCCAGAAGGGAAGCAACACCTTTGGTCACCTTTCTGTCACTTGCACTGAAATATGCTACTAAAGCTTTCATACCGATCCCTCCTGTTATCTTTTATGCTTTTATTATATGACTATGAACCGGTCAAGAGGATGAATATCCTGTTAAATCTCATTCCGCTCCCTGGATCAGCCGATATACCAGTAGCACCAGAGGAAGAAGACCACGATACCATACATAAAGAATACGCGCATGGTAACTGCACCCTCTGCCACTTTTTCAGGCAACTGGTTCTCCTTTGTCTTCTTATCCCTCAGAAGGATAAATGAAAGGGCGATGATCACTGCCGCCATTATGGTGTGGATACCATCCGTAAGAAGGGGGGATATATTTTCGAAGACCCTTTCCACTGTTACGCCCCCAAACTGGTGCCAGGTAACAAAGGGAAGGACTCCGTAATTGACCATATAAGTAGTACCTACAAATGTAAGGGAAAGAAGGATCACAAAGACTTCCGTCAAAAAGCCCAGGATCACCGGACCCCTGTCTTTTATATCCAGAGCCACCAGGAAAGAGATGGATACTACCAGGGGGATGAGCCACTGGGTATGGAAAGCCGTGAACAGGGTAAGGTCGGCGAAAACAAGGAACACCAGAGTCATGGCACCCTTAAGAAGTGACAGGGACGAGAACTCCGCACCCTTCTTCAGGTAAGCGTAGATACAGATAAGGACATAAAGAAGGATGAACACGGAAATATGTGCTCCTATCTTTGTCTCAAAAAGCTTGTCCGTAAAAGAATATCTGGCATCCATAATGGACATGATGGAATCATATCCGTAGCCATGCTTAAAGAACAGCAGGGATATAAGAGGACATACCATTACAAGGATGAAATGATTGATGATATATCTTATGTCTTTCCTTACAAGAAGGATAAGAGGGATAAATGCAAGAAGGGGAAGCATCTTCATGGCTATGGAAACAGACATCAGTAACGTGAAGACCTTCATCTGTCCCTTGAAATAGAAGTAAAGAGCTATAAGGAATACTGCGATATAAAGGATGTCGATCTGTCCGTAGAAGAAGGTGATGTAGATAAGAAGAGGCGAGAACATAAACATCTTCTTTGCCGCCTCCGACTGCTTATCAGACATGCCGCAGACCTTTCCGATCTTTACTATGTAACGGGCGGACAGAAGGATAAGAAGGAACAGGGCTACTGACATCAATACCAGCATAATAAACCAGCCGCTGTTTCCTATATTGTTGAAGTCTATAAAGAAGGAGCAGGGCAACAGAAGAAGGGCCACAGGAGCCATCAGGAAAAAATCGTAATTAAATCCGAATCCTTCCAGTGAACTGTTGTCTGCCAGCGCATTCATATATGAATAATCGTAGTAGCTGAAGAACTGTCCGTGCTTTATGGAGCTGTCGATCATCAGGGCCCCTTTCATGATCATAAGAAGATCGAACCACTGGCTGAAACAGAGAGTTGATACTATTATGATGCATCCCAGGGCTATCTTCTCATAAAGACTTTTTCTTCCGTCGTTGGTGATACAGGAATAAAGAAGAAGTAGAAATGCCATGGATGAGAAAAGATAGATAAGGCCGAAGAAGGACTTCATCCGGGCTCCCTCGTTATGTCCCTTTATGACCATACAGGGAGTCATATCGGCAGACTTTACTACCAGGCCGGTATCAGGTCCCTTTACATCATTGATAGTGACTGTAAGCCGACACTTTTCGCCTTTGGATACATGGATACAGTTCCTGCTGATATTGGAGTCAAAGTTGGAGGTGATGTTCTTTCCGGCAATGATATTACCGTTGCTGTCAGTTACTTCCAGCGTTCCGTCAATACCGGTAACAGTATCATATGAACTCCAGATTATCTCCACGTCACTTAAGTAGTCATAGGGCATGTCAAACTCCCTGGTAAATACCTGTCCCCCGGTGACGGTGACTTCTTCCTTGGGAGTCTCATCCTTATCATATGTCCTGACTGACCAGATAGGCAGCCTGGGGAATAAAAAGACTAACATCAGATATACGGCCGCCAGGAAGATGGCCGCAGAAGTTAATAATATGATGTTCTTCTTTTGAGCAGTCATATGGTGATTATACTACCCTTTCATCAGAGAATAATCCTTTTATATCCATAAGGCAGTCAAGTCTTGCATAGAGCATCTTTGAAAGCTCCTCATCAGGTTCTGTCAGATCCGGGATCATAACAGCCTTAAGTCCCGCCCTGTATGCGCTCATTATGCCGTTGGGGGAATCCTCCACCGCCACTGTCTCCTCAGGCCTCGTCCCGATCTTTCTGCATGCTTCCGCGTATATGTCCGGAGCCGGCTTCCCGAACTTGACCATATCGGCGCAGGCTATCTTATCGAAGCAGTCCGAAAGACCGATCCTCTCAAGATAGCTTACTGTTCTTTCCATATCGTTTGATGTGGCTATGGCTGTGATGATCCCTTTACTTCTGAGCCACTTCAATATCTCAACGGCTCCGGGCTTAAGTGGGATCCCGTCCTTGAGTGCCTCAGCCACCAGTCTTTTCCTGTATTCCCTGACCGTGGGATAATCAAAATCATCACCATACCACTCCCTGAACTTCTCAGGCGCATACGGCCTTCCCAGGGAACGGAGCTCCAGGGCTATATCATCGGGACATTCCCAGCCGAAATGACGGAGGGCTTCAGGCCACGCCTTAAGATAGACTTTCTCGGTATCGGTCAAAGTCCCGTCAAGATCAAATACTACTGCTTTGATAATCTCTTTCATTCCTATATGATACCACGATTTTCCTCCATCTATTGCAGACGGGGATCACCTGTGTTATCATCATGATTGAACGCGTTCAATAAGAGGTGGATATGAATAAAGATGATAAGCTCCAACTGACAAAAGAAAGACTCCTTGAGGCAACTTTTCAGCTTATGGAGGAGATGGAGGATCCCCTGCAGGTAACATCCAGGGAGATAGCAGCCAGAGCGGGAACAAAACCCTCCATGATCAACTACTGCTTCGGATCGAGAGAGGATCTGATCTACAGTGTATTCATGAAGGAATACCTGGGATTTATGAACGAGAAGAAGATCCAGGACCTCATCGATTCAGACATAGCTCCCATAGATCTTCTGAAGGAGATCCATTTCCTGGTGGCATCCTGTCTCATAAAAAACTACAAGTTCACGAAAGCTATAACAGGATACATCCTCTTTAAGCGTGATCTTGGAAAAGAGTCCTTCAGCTTCAGATATGTCATGGAGCATTTCGGGGGCAGGAAGACTGAAGAGGAATGTAAGCTCATTGCCTACGAGCTCTCCACCATGATGCAGCTGATCATCTATAGAAAAGACGACATAAAGAAAGACTTCGGTATAGATCTTGATGATCCCGTGCAGCTTCGAAGATATGTGGACATGAGGATCGATCTTCTTCTCCAGGGATGAGTACTTATATGAGATATGTTTTTCCATTAAAAGATATACCTTCCCACCGGATCGGACTTACCGGCGGAAAGGCAAAGTCCCTGAACTGTATGATGAACGGGACAAAGCTCTCCATTCCTGAAGGATATGTGATCACGGCCGATGCCTTCGAAAACGGAAAGATCCTGGACGGCGCCGCGGAAGAGATAACAGCAGCTGTCTCCTCCCTCAGTAAGGACCATACTTATGCAGTACGTTCCTCCGCCATTAACGAGGACGGTGAAAAGGCTTCCTTTGCAGGCCAGTACGAGACCATAACAGACGTGCCGGCGGATGGTATCATCGATGCGGTAAAAAAGGTCTGTGACTCCATAGGAAGCGACCGTGTAAAAGGATATGAGGAGAGTTTCTCCCAGGATGATGAAGGGATCGGCATCATTATCCAGAGGTTTGTCAGACCTCAGTTCGCAGGTGTTATCTTCACCTCCGACGTGATCACCGGAAAAGACAGAAAAGTCTTCGGAAATTACGTAAGAGGCGAAGGAGAACAGCTGGTCTCAGGATCTTCAAATGCGGAAGCCTTTACAATAGATGCGATCAGGGGGACTTACGAAGGAAACCCGGAACTCAGCCGTTATTCAAAAAAGCTTCTCAAGGCATCCCTTGCCATCAGACATCTCTACGGTATGCCCATGGATATCGAATGGGCCATCTCTGACAGGAAACTCTTTATCCTCCAGGCCCGTCCAATAACGACCCTTCAGAGGCTCAATATGGACAGCTATGACATAAACGGCACAAGCTCAGGATATAAGCTCCTCACAAGGACAAATGTAGGAGAGATATTCATGAAGCCCGTATCCCCCATGACCTTCAGTGTACTGGAGATGATCAACGGATTCCTGGCACTTCCCGAATGGCTGGATAATATCTGCGGCCAGCCCTATATGAATATCTCTGTCATGTGCTCCGCCTTCGTGGCCTTTGGAAAGTCTGAAGAAAAAGCCTTCGAATCCATAAAGGATCTGGTGGGCAATATACCTGAAGGGACTAAAGTCCCCATATCACCTTTCGATAAGAAGGGTTTCCTCAGGCAGATGAAGACCCTCTTTTTCCCGAAGGAAAAGACTAAGCTCACAAAGAAAGAAAAGATCGGGATGGTCCGGGATATGCCGGATCTGTGCAGAAGGTCCATCGATGAGATAAGAAAGATCGATGATAACGATACACTGCTTTCCCTTTGGGAGAATAAGCTTATCCCTGATATAAAAAACTGTTTTGCATCGATACTCGGGACCTGCGGAACATCCATGGTGCCCCTTTTCAGTTCCCGCGAAAAGATCACGAAGATAGCAGGAAGCGATATGGCAAACAGGCTCCTGGGAGGATCTCTTGGTGTCATCGACTGCATGAAGCCCCTCCTTCTCCTGGAGGACGTTATCGAAGGCAGGATAACAAGGGATGAATATATACGATCCTGCGGACAGCGATCGGTGAACGAGATGGAGCTCATGGCTCCCCGTCCCTACGAAGATCCCGCCTTCCCGGACAACGTCATAGAGGAACACAAAAAGAGCGGTACCGACCTTCATGGAATGCTGGACAGGCAGAAAGGACTTTTCGATGAAGCCCTGGACGAGTTCAAGTCCCTCTATCCTTCAAAGAGCAAGTGGATAGATAAGGAGATCTCAAAGTTTGCCCATGCAAATGAATTCAGGGAGGATATAAGGAGCAAAGGTGTCTGGCTCTTCTCCGCCTTCAGGGAGTTTATCCTCAGGGCAGGAAAGATCAACGGACTCGGCGATGATATATTCTTCCTTACCTTTACTGAACTCTTCGATGTTCTCAGGGGCGACAAGTCGTCCACCAGCTTTATCCCCGGACGTAAGAAGACATATGACAGATATCTTGAATATCCCGCCTTCCCCAACCTTATCCTTGGAAGGTTCGATCCCGACAGCTGGACAGAGGATCCTGCCCGAAGGAGTGACTTTTTCGCTGAGGATCAGAAGACGGAGGAAGGTGATATTTCCTGCGACGTAAAGGGCTTCCCCGGAGCGGCAGGTGTGGTAACAGGTAAGGTGCGTGTCATCAATTCCCCGGATGAGATAGACCAGATCGAAAAGGGAGAGATCCTCGTCACCGTCGCCACAAACATCGGATGGACCCTGGCCTTCCCCAAGGTCTCAGCCATCATCACCGACATAGGTGCCCCCCTCTCCCACGCTGCCATCGTGGCAAGGGAGTTCGGTATTCCGGCAGTGGTGGGATGCGGCAATGCCACCACCGTCCTTAAGACCGGCGACATCATCGAAGTAGACGGCTCCAGAGGAACTGTAGTAAAGAAGGACTGATCCTCTGTCTTCCCTCGTGTGTTATCATTTACTTGTAGCAGACGGGGGATCTATATGGCTGGAACACAGAAACAAAAAGATAAAAGATCTGTACGGATATTGCCGGTCTTACTGGCCGTCGTCCTGATCGTCCTGTCTGCCATTTTATTCTATGTGGCCACATGGCCGAAATATGCGAGAAAAGAGTTTTATGGCGATATGACTGATGAATTAAGAGACAGTGATCTGTATGAGGATATGCAGAGCGGAAAGTCCTTCTGTTTCATAGGCGACAGCATTACTGAAGGATCTATGATATGGGGTGTCACCTGGTATGATCCCTTAAAGCCTTACATCAGCGGCGAGATCATAAACTTCTCCCACAGCGGATGGACCACCGGCGATCTGATAGAAAGAAAAGATGAGATCCCCGCCGCAGATATATATGTCATAGCCATAGGGGTCAACGATGTCATCTACCCTGAAGATGAACTCAGTGCCTCCTCGGGAGAAGAATATGTATCTGATCTTGAGATACTCACCGATGCTCTTACCACTACATCACCGGAGGCCAGGATCTACTATATAGCACCCTGGATCCTTATAGATCTTCCGGAGGAGATACTGGACAGAAGGGACGAATACAGCAGAGCTCTGGAAGAGTGGTGTACCGGAGATGACAGGATCTTTATAGACCCGGTACCGGTCATCAGATCCGTCCTTGATAAGGAGGATGTCACCGAATATATGAACGATACCGTTCATCCCAATATGAGGCGCGGCGTGGGTCTGTACAGTTATGCGGTCCTCCTCGGTGACCATCAGAGAAGAACATGCTAAGAAAGACCCCGCAGATGATCCTGCGGGGTCTTCCGGTTCAGGCACCCATATATTCAATACATTCCTCAGAATAGTCGGTCCATCCCTGCGGGAGCCACTTGGCGAATTCCGTAAAGACATCATCAGATGTCGTTTCCTTTATGATCTCTATCAAGGCATCTGTGTCTAATTGATCAAGATCCGAATCCCTGGCAGCCTCACAGATGTCTGATAATATATCATCGCCATAAGTCTGCATCAGGAAGACTATAAACCTGACACCATACTGGTAGTGTATCTGCTCGGCACTTCTCTGGGCTTCATTGGTATTTATGAACTCTCCTTCAGGATCATCCAGGATGGCACTGCTGTCGTAGCCGCAGCTATGTCCGCCCCCTTCGACAAACTGGATCATGGACCAGTCCTCATACCCGTTCTGACTTGCCACTGTATATCCGGCATAAACTGCTATTCCTTCATCCAGGGTCTGTCCCAGGTCAGGGCACTGTCTGAAGGTCAGGACATGTGCCAGTTCATGGGCTACGGTGGAGAAGTAAGGGGTGGAGAAATCCGTATCAAAGAGCATGAGTTCGTTATGCCATGCCCACTCAATATATCCACTTCCCGTGTCGTGACAGATGATCACAGTGACCTTGTCCAGATCTGTGTTGATATCCTGGAACTTACCGTCGAAATATACATCTCTCCAGTCGTCCTCATCCAGTTCCCAATCGGTGTCGAATGATAATCCCAGAACGTCTTCCAGATCATCCATAGCCTCATCCACCATTTTGGCTGTATTACCCGGGAGCACAGAACCCTTCTCGATATAAAGGACAAATCCGTCTCCCTCGTAGTAACGGTCTTCCGTAAAAGTGACAGTCTCATCCGCTCTGCCTGAGAAAACATATTCGTCATCTTCAGGCTCTTCGACCGGAGAAGGGGCAGGTGTAGATGTGGGCTTCGGCGTAGGGGTTGGTGTGGATGTGGGCTTCACAGTAGGAGCCGGTGTGGAAGTTGGCTTCGGCGTAGGATCCGGATCATCTTCATCACTGCCGGATGAAGCAGTGTTGTTTACCGTTGTCCCTGGGGCTGCTGTCGGCACAGGTGTTGACGCAGGCCTTGTCGGGACTGTGCCTGCGGCGGAAGTTTCAGTCGTCTCGACTGTTGTTAAGACTGTCTCATCTGCCTCCGTCTCTTCTGTTTCCTCTTCCGAAACTACAGTCAGTTCCGTTTCATCCACAGAGGTTTCTATTATCTTTTCTGCCTTTTCTGCTGAGCATCCTGCCGCAAAAAGAGCGACCGATACCAGAGCCGGTATTACCGGCATGATCTTTCTTTTCATATTTTTCTCCTTTAGGAACTTAGTTTTCTTCCATGATCAAGGTGTCCAGTATCTCGTGGATCTCCTCGTCACTTAATCCCGTAAACCTCAAATAACCTGTGATGCTCCTGTTCTCGAAAGGAATGACTACATAAGTCGTGGGGACTTCTGCAGTGCTCTCGTCCACCAGAGTATATGTATAACCGGAAGATGATACATACTCCCTGACATTGTCCGTTCCATTTACGATCACCGTATTATTGCAGTCCTCTGCGATATTACCCGTCATCTCATCGTAGTATAAATAAAACTCTCCGCTTCCATAACGGAAGAATCCTCCGATCCCTGTTATTTCCAGGTCGGGACCTTCAGTCACAGAACACTCGATCTCCCACTTCGGCTCATATACCTCTGTAAACTCAAAACCTATTCCGAGGGCCTCTCTTGCCTCTTCGTAGGTATCGTAATGGGTATATGTCGTAACATATCCGGGACTTGCTGTCTCGGTGGGATCGATGTTTGCAAGATCATCATCATTAACATAGGATCCGTCACCCACCGTTATCCCATGCTCCGTTACAAAAAGTCCGTTAAACACACCGCTTGCAGCCATGGCTCCCACGGATCCGCCGATGATCACCGTCATAAGCAGCGCGATAAGTGCGGGGGATGCCTTAAGTCCTTTTCTTACATGGGCCTTTTTCCCTTCACCGATCTTCAGCTTAGCCCCCTCGTAGATCACATTTCTGTTGAGGTCTTCACCTGGTTCGAATTCCGGGCCGATCGCTTCGCGGATCATGTTATCAAATTCATTGTCATCAAATCGCTTCATAACGGATCAGCCTTTCTTTCAGTTTTTTTCGCGCATTGGAGAGCCTGCTCTTAACAGTGCCTTCCGAGATATTCAGGATGGAGGCTATCTCTGCCACAGGCAGATCCTCGGTGTAGTACATGATGACCACCTGCCTGAGCTTCTCAGGAAGGAGGGCCACACCCTTTCTTATCTCCTTATTCCGCTCTTTTCTTTCCAGTTCGTCTCCCATGTTCTCATTCCCGTCACTGATGTTTGAGATAACATCATAGACATCATCACTTTCCAGATATTCCCTGTTTCTTCTGAAGAGGAGCTTTCTTCTCTGATTGTTCCTTAAGTTCACCGCTATCCCCAGAAGATATGATCTCGGATTGTTATCCGGATCGATATCCCCCTTTTCGATGGCGGTGAGAAATGTCTGTTGATAGAGGTCATCCGCGAGATCACGGCTTCCCGTGAGATATATACAGAAAGAATAGATATCTTTTCCGTATTCCCGGATCATCCTTTCAATAACTTCCATACCTTAAGTCCTGCTCCTCCCGGAAAGCTTATGTGCACAATGGGCTTTCAACTAAATATTGTCACCAGAAAAGAAAAGGTTCACTTTTTTTATTCTGTTCTTCAATATCCAATCTTACATCATGGAAAAGTATCGAAAAAGTACGTTTTCAGGTGTCAGAATGATACTTTTCAGGTACTTTTTCAAAAAGTATCGAAAAAGTACGTTTTGGGGTATCAGAACGATACTTTTCACGTACTTTTTTGATACCAGACAAAGGGGCCCTCCTTATGGAGAGCCCTCAGTGTCATTAAAAGGTATTACCTGGATCAGTTCTGTCCGTAATAAGCGTTGGCACCATGCTTCCTGAGATAGTGCTTATCCAGGAGGACCTGCTGCATGGATCCGCGGCCGGGCTCCAGCATCATGGCGTGGTAGTCCATAAATGCCACTTCCTCCATGACAACGGAATTATGTACCGCATTCATGGCATCCGTTCCCCAGACAAAGGGTCCGTGGGAATTTACGAGGACACCGGGGATGGAAGCGGGATCCTTATCCTTAAAGGTCTCCACTATCACGTTTCCGGTCTCCTTTTCGTACTCGCCCTTGATCTCTTCTTCAGTCATCAGGCGTGTACATGGTATATCTCCGTAAAAGTAGTCGCCCTGGGTAGTACCCATGCAGGGGATAGCATGTCCCGCCTGGGCAAAACTGGTTGCCCAGCGGGAATGCGTATGCACAACTCCTCCTATGGTCGGAAAGTTATTATAGAGGACCACATGTGTAGCCGTGTCGCTGGAGGGTTTCCATTTACCCTCTACAGTGTTGCCCTCCAGATCTACGACGACCATGTCGTCGGGTGTCATATTGTCATATTCAACTCCTGAGGGTTTGATGACCACCAGGCCCTTTTCGCGGTCTATACCGCTGACATTTCCCCAGGTAAATGTAACAAGTCCGTACTTTGGAAGAAGCAGGTTCGCTTCGCATACGGTCTTCTTAAGTTCTTCCAGCATTTAAAAAACCTCCGTGGCAGTCTTCTCGACCTTGAGAGCATCCTTATACTTCGACAGGAATGATCTGAAGCCCTGTACATCTTTCTCATCTGCCATTATAGTAGTGCTCTTTGAATCAGAAAAGACGCTGTTATCAAGATAGTCGGGAAGAAGCTCGCCCTCTTCCTTCCAGATCATATATCCTGCCAGGAGCGCCATACCGTAAGGTCCGCCCTCACCTGCAGTCTCCATTACGGAAACAGGAGCATCCACTGCTGCAGAGAGCATCTTCTGTCCAACTTCAGGAGTCTTAAAGAATCCGCCGTGGCCGTAGAGCTTATCGATGGTGACTTTCTCTGTTTCCTGAAGGATATCCATTCCGATCTTGAGGGTAGCAAGAGCGGAAAGAAGATGTGTCCTCATAAAGTTGGCAAGGGTAAAACTGCTGTCGGGAGTCCTGAGGAATACGGGACGGCCCTCGTCCAGATCAGTTACGCCCTCTCCGGAGAAATAGTTAAAGGACATGAGTCCGCCGCAGTCAGGGTCGCCTTCCAGGGCTATCTTGAAGAGCTTTGTAAACAGCTCTCCTTTATCGGCCTTGAAACCCATGAGCTCTCCGAACTCTCCGAAAAGGTTTACCCAGGCATTGATGTCAGAGGTACAGTTATTACAGTGGACCATGGCAACGGGAGCACCGTCTGGTGTGGTTACCATATCTATCTCACGGTGTACACCGAGGTCGTGATCAACAACGATCATGGCAAAATCCGATGTGCCGGCACTGACATTTCCCGTGCGGACTCGTACAGAGTTTGTAGCTACCATTCCCGTTCCTGCATCTCCTTCGCAGGGAGCAACGGGGATGCCGGGCTTAAGGTCTCCTGTGGGGTCAAGGAACAGTGCACCCTGAGAAGTCAGAACGCCTGCATATTCACCTGCTGATAATACTCTGGGAAGGATGCTCCTAAGATCCATTCCGGTAAGGGAATCGAACTTCTCCACCAGGTCCTCCCTGTAGTCTCCGGTGTCACTGTCTATGGGGAACATTCCGGATGCCTCTCCCACGCCCATGACCTTCTCGCCTGTAAGGCGACGGTGGATATAACCTGCAAGAGTAGTGAGGAAATCGATATCCTTAACATGCTCCTCCTTGTTCAGGAATGCCTGATAGAGGTGGGCGATGCTCCAGCGCTGGGGGATGTTGAATCCGAAAAGATCAGTAAGCTTCTCTGCAGCTTCTCCCGTGATGGTATTTCTCCAGGTGCGGAAAGCTGCCAGCTGGTTTCCCTCTTTGTCGAAGGGAAGGTATCCGTGCATCATGGCGGAGATACCGATGGCTCCAACTGTATCCAGCTTCTGGCCGTATCTTTTCATCACGTCTTCCTTGAGACTTGAAAAACAGCTCTGGATACCTTCGTGGATCAGGTCTGTAGAATATGTCCAGATACCGTCAACAAGCTTGTTTTCCCACTCGAATTCCCCTGATGCTACGGGTATATGATCCTTGTCTATAAGGACCGCTTTTATCCTGGTCGATCCGAGTTCTATTCCAAGGGCAGTATTCTTTAATTCCATCCTTGATCCTCCTTTAGGGCTGCTGTATTTTTATGCCGCCGGCTGTCTTCTATTATACGGGAAAGAACAGGTCCCGGCTGTACTTTCCGGGACCTGCCTCCCGTACCCAATCAAACAACCAACAACTCAAACGTCTTATATTACTTCTTGTTCTTCCTGGAAAGGATAACGCTCTGGACAAGAAGGAAGATGCAGAGCATTGCTGCAACTGTAATATTTGTCCACCATGCCTCGTCGAGTCCGAGGGAAGCAACGATCTGCTTGATGGTGCTGAGGGAAAGAACGCCGAAGAGTGTTCCTGCGATATTTCCGACACCGCCTGTCAGCATCGTTCCTCCGATGATGGAAGATGCGATGGCATTCATCTCAGCGCCGCTGGCATGGGAAGGAGATCCGGATCCTACGTGCATGAAGTAAACGAATCCTCCGATACCTGCACAGAGACCGCAGAGAAGGTGTGCCATGAACTTTGTGAACCTTACATCGATACCCAGCATGTTGGCGCTCTGGTTGTTACCGCCTACTGCGTAGAAGTTACGGCCGAGCTTTGTCCATCTGAGAATAACGAAAAGGACGATGACTACAAGGAGTGCCACGATGACTCCGATCTCAACATGGGCGGGAACATACTTGCCGGCCTTGTTTGTGGAGCCCAGTCCGGGAACAGTGATCCTTACGGCTTTGAGCGCCTGGAACTCTGCATTTTCTACATTGAACTGTGTGGCATTTATTATGGTGGTCATACCTTTGGCGAAGAACAGTCCCGCCAGGGTGACTATGAAGGGCTGGATGTTAAGGTAAGCTACCAGGAATCCCTGGACAAGACCGAAGGCCAGTCCGATGCCGAGAGCGATAAGAAGGGAGGTGACAACGTTTCCTCCGTGGAAATCCAGATGCACGGCACAGGCCATACAAACAAGAGCAGTTACCTGGCCTACGGAGATATCGATACCGCCGGTGATCATTACAAGGCTCATGCCGCAGGAAAGGATGATAAGAGCGGCGTTCTCATTAAGGATGTTAAGGAAGGACTGGGGCTTTGCAAAGCCTTTTCCTATGAAGACTACTGCACAGATATACATCACCACGAATACGATGATAGTGATCATGAGAAGGATGGCAGTATCGGTAAGAGCAGCCTTTTTTCTCAATTTGTTCGATGTGTTTACGACTGACATATCAAGCTGCCTCCTTTGCTGTTTTTGAAGGTAATACCTTTTCCTTGAGCTTACCCAGCTTCTCGCGGACGATGGGTGCACTGAGTACAACGAGGATGATGACTACTACTGCCTTATAAGCAGCTATAGCTGTTGAACTTACGTTGAACTTAAAGAGTGTTGTGGTCAGGAACTGGATTACGTATGCACCGATGATAGATGCTGTCATGTTGAACTTACCGCCGCTCAGTGCGTTGCCTCCCAGGGCAACAGCCAGGATGGCATCCATCTCGATATCCTTGGCAACAACTGAATAGTTGATGGTAGAAAGACGGCTTACCTTGATAAATCC
>CACXGG010000097.1 GCA_902767145.1 Oscillospiraceae bacterium
GCGATTCCGATAACCTTCTTGTTTTTGAAGAAATCCTTCATAAATAAGCACCCCTCTACATAATTAATCAAATTAACTTTAAAACGCGAAAAAATCTTTTTCAATAAGAATTTCAAATATTCGCTATATTGTTTTCACATTTTCGCCTTAATGTAACAAATATCGACAAAATAATAAAACCTCGACATGAAATACAAGATTTATGTCGAGGTTTTATGAATATTTTGTATACTTGAATACTAGTTGCTCATGAGGAACATAAGGATTCCGATCACTACGATGGCGATGATGATGGCGACGATGACTCTGAGGATAGAGATAGGAGACTTACCTGCTACCTTACCGGTCTGTCCGTTTACTACGAAATCGTAAACCTGGCCGTTAAACTTGAAGTTTGCCAGCCATATGGGAGCCAGGAGATACTTGAAGGTAATGTTGTCGTAGCTTGTAGACATATTGATCTCCCCTACCCTGTCAGCATTGTACTGTCTCCTGAGCTTGGCGGAGAGGTTCTGCTTCAGCCTTCTGGCGATGAGCTGCCTTGCAGTATCCCATCCCTCATCAAGTCCAACAGTATATCTCTCAGCAACGAAACCTGCGATATACTGGGGATCGTAGGGCTTGAGCTTTGAGAAGTCGAACTCGGATACGGCATTGATATTGCTGTTATTTGTCTTCTTGCTGGCATATACTACCTGATCGTCGATAAACTCCTGGTATACGCCTGAATATGTGGCCCAGCGTACCTTTGTCTCATAGCTATCGCCTCTCTTGACCTTGTACTCAAATCCAAGCTTTGCCTTATAGGGAGATGTGGTATCAGTATCATATGTCCAGTAAGGAAGATAAATACCGTTGAAGTTCTTAGCCTTACAGCTCTTCTTTGCTGCAGAGGGAGCAAAGAGCTTGCCCTTGAGCCACTTCTCGAACATCTCTCCGGCTTTCTCCTGGGAGATCTCAAAGGGAACGACGCCGCCGGGAGCCATTACATCCTCGTCGTCGTCAACAGGCATGACATTTGTGGAACCGCAGAAAGGACAGACGGCTGCAGTATCAGCATCGTCGTAGATGGTATTACCACCGCAGTTCTTACATTCGATACTCTTCTTCTTAGTACCCCAGTCCTTGCTCTGACGGATCTTGGCGGACTCGAAATCCAGTTCCTGGATCTCCTTGCCTGCCTCAGGCTGAGGAAGCTGTCTCGTATATCCGCAGAAGTCGCAGGCCATTGTCAGCGTCTCCGGATTATACACAACTGCAGCGCCGCAGTTGGGACACTTCTTATCTGTTACGTCTACTGTAGAGACACTCTGAATATCCTCCTGATATTCTGCTCCGGGTTCCATGTTTTCTGCCATGAAATTGTCCTCCTGTCGTTTATTCCTCTTCGATTATATCATTTGAGTTCATGTGGTTAATCATCTGAAAGGATGATTTATCTGACAATGAATATAAAGCTCAAGGGCGGTACTGCCACCTCCTGATCATGGGTAATATAATCCTTGCCGCAGTCAGTGATCTTTTTAGGGATTTCTTCTACCTTTTCACCGTCGATCCTGAAACCTCTCACCTTTTCGCTGCGGTTTACGATCAGGATGATGCTCTTCGAGCCCTTTTTCATTGTTTTACCGAAAGCATCCGTTCCGTCCGGTTTCATGTACCTTTCAAAGGCGAGAACATCATCATCTGCAAACAATGTCCTATAATAACCGGTGCGTAAAACATCGTGCTCGGTACGAAGCTTTGACAATGTATATACAAACTCCAACTGATCCCTCTGGTTCTGCTTAAGCCTGCCCCAGGGATAAGGCCTTCTGTTAAAGGGGTCCTTATATCCGTCCATGAGGATCTCATCTCCGTAGTAGACACAGGCGGCTCCGATATATCCGATCTGCAGCGCATAAGCGATGCGCATCAGCTGTGTACATCTGGTAACTTCCTCCTGAGGTACGCTTATGAGCTGCTGCTCTTCCCTGGTCTCCTTATTCTCAGGTTTAGAGAAAAGAGTAAATGCCCTGGGAACATCGTGGGATGAGATAAGGTTCATGATGCAGTAGTAACTCTCTGCCGGATATCTCTCCCTGAAGCCTTCAAGTCTGGCATTAAATACCTTAGCTGTGATGTAGCCCTGAAGGTACTCCAGGATGGTAGTCCTGAAGGTATACCCCATAACGCTGTCGTGGGTCCTTCCAAGCATAAAGTCCCTGTAGGATCCGTAGCTGCATTTATTGCTGGCATCCTCCCAGACTTCTCCCACCAGGATACCTTCACCAAGGGTCCTGTTCTTCAGGGTATCCCTCATCTGTCTTATGAAGCTGTCAGGAAGTTCATCAGATACATCGAGCCTGATGCCTCCTGCACCTCTTCTGGTCCAGGTATCCACGACACCGTTATCTCCAAAGATAAAGTTCCTGTAAGAGAGATTGTTCTCATCCACATTGGGAAGATCCGGGAAGCCCCACCAGGAATCGTAGGCTATCTCCCCTTCCTCTGTGTAGTAGATGTTATACCAGGAGCGGAACATACTCTCCTCACCTGTCTTAAAGGATCTGTATGCACCGATACCGTCATATCTGTCGAACTTGTTAAAATATCTGCTGTCAGCTCCGGTATGGCTGAACACCCCGTCCAGGATGATGGTGATGCCCATCTCCTTCGCCTTATCTGCCAGTTCCTCAAAAGCTTCATTACCACCAAGGATGGGATCCACCCTGAGGTAATCAGCCGTATCATATCTGTGGGAAGATCTGGCTTCGAAGATAGGGTTCAGATAGATGATGTCGATACCCAGGTTTTTGATATACCAGAGTTTTTCCGTGATGCCCTTGAGGGATCCGCCGAAAAAGTCACAGGCCAGATATCCGGTCTGGGGTTTCCCTTCGATATCCACATCCTCATACCAGTCATCATGGTAGACCCTCTCCTCTCTCGGGGAGGCATTTATCATTTCGGTAAACCTGAAGTCCTTATCCCTGGAAAACCTGTCCGGGAATATCTGGTAGATCATGGCACCCTTCATACGGTCAGGGGTGACAAAATGCTTATCGTAGACAGTGATCTGCCAGGCATAGGGATACTTGTCCTCATCGACACCAACCCTGGGCGGTTCGTAATAGATCCTGCCGCTTCCGTCCTGTGTGTCAGCCTCCGCAACGTAAAACAATGTTGCACTTTTTGTATCTTCTGTAATGCCAAGATTTCCGTCATATTCATGCGGAAATCCCTGATTGCTCACGGGCAGCCTGAACCTGAACCAATAGAATAAGAGACCCGGCTCATGCGGGAGCAGGATGCTCACGCTGTAGCGCTTATGGTCTCTCATGGTCTCTGTGAGACACATAGGCTCTTCATGGTATGAGAAACCATAAAGGCCATATGTGTAACACAATGTTATACTTTCGGCATCGACAGGAGTATCGAAATATAGTGTGACCTTACCGTCTGTGGGGCGGGCTCCAAAGGGAGTCCTGTACTCCTGTGATCTTGATGCATGAAGGAACATGGATTACTTTTTCTCCCCGTCCTTCTTCTCTGCAGGCTTCTTGGCAGCCGGCTTCTTAGCAGCGGGTTTCTTTGCTGCTGTCTTCTTTGCAGCCGGCTTCTTAGCTGCAGTTTTCTTGGCTGCTGTCTTCTTGGGAGCGGCCTTCCTGGGAGCAGGAACATCCTCCTCGATATCCACAGGCTTGGGAGCTTCCTTTTTCTCCTTGAGAGGGATACCGGTGATGAGGGAATAAAGACCTGCATACTCACCTGCACTCTTCTTCCATGAGTAGTCTCCGCTCATGCCTGCCTTGATGATATTGTCCCAGACATCCTTATGATTCCTGTAAAGATCACATGCATACTTTGTGATGAACAGGAACTCATGGGCGTTGATATTAGCAAATGAGAATCCGTTTCCTTCACCTGTAAACTCGTTATAAGGAATGACAGTATCCTTAAGTCCGCCGGTCTCCCTTACTACGGGAACTGTACCATAAGCCATGGAAACAAGCTGTGAAAGACCACAGGGCTCGAAGAGGCTGGGCATCAGGAAGATATCTGCAGCGGCATACATGGTGTGGGCAAGTCCGGCATCGAAATCGATACAAGCGCACATCTTTCCGGGATTCCTTGCTGCTGTATCTGCAAGAGCTCTCTCATAGTAGTTGTCACCTGTTCCCAGGATAACGATCTGCATACCGTCGTAGAGCATCTCATCAAGCACATAAAGGAGAAGATCGAGACCCTTCTGGTCTACAAGACGTGAGATCATTACGCACAGAGGAGCTCCGGGATTGACCTCAAGGCTGAGCTGCTTCTGAAGGGATTCCTTACATGCAGCCTTACCTTCCTTATATGTGTTGATATCGTACTTCTGAGGGATCTTATCATCCTTGGAAGGATCGTATTCCATCTCATTGATACCGTTAAGGATACCGGATACCTTATATGCATATCTCTGGAGGGTATAGTTAAGACCCTCGCCGTAGTAATCCGTCATGATCTCATATGCATATGTGGGAGATACGGTGGTTACGGAATTACTGTATACGATACCTGCCTTCATGAAGTTGATGGCACGGTCCTTGATACAGAAATCATCCCTTAAGTACTCATCGGGA
>CACXGG010000098.1 GCA_902767145.1 Oscillospiraceae bacterium
CATATAAAGGTCGTCACTTGAAGCGTCAGCGACAGACAGATAGTAGTTGAGTCCTATAGTACCTTCCATCTCATTAGCGTCATCAAGCATAAAGCAAGCGTTATATCCCAAGAGATGGACATCCGGTTCCTCTTCTTCGTCACCACCGGGGCCGCCGGGTCCTTCGTCATCGGAAACCGCGATCTGGTCCTCCTGTGTGACCTGTATATCATCTCCATTCTCCACTTCGTCGGCAAGGGCGAAAGCGGGAATCGAGCAGACTGCAAAAGCTAAGCTAAGAAGCGTTGCTAAGATCTTCTTTGTCTTCATAAAGCCCCTCCTCTCAATTCGTCGTACTATATATTATACTATGCTCTTTCTTAAATATCACATTATTATGATAATTACTTTTTTGTTACAATTTTTGCCTTTCAAAAATTCTTTTGAAAAAGTGAACCTCCCGCATTTCCGGACCGACTATTAGGTAAAGACGGACAAAAGATCCGTAACCACAGGAGGTGTACCATGAACGTTATCAGGAAGATCCCCTTCCTTACCAGGTTCTTTACGGCGGTAGCAGAAGACCTTAAGGTTCCGGGAGATGAAAAAATGGAGAATAGTGAGATAATGAGGAAAGAGAAAGTAGAGGGTGGAACAGATGAGCAGTGATATTTTTTCGGAATATGCCGAACTGGTAAGAAGATATAAGGCCGGCGATGAGTTCGCATTTACAGAGATCTACGAGAAGTCCTCAAGATTTGTCTATATGACATGTCTCTCCGTTCTTGGAAATAAGGACGATGCTGAGGAAGCAATGCAGGAGACGTACCTGGCAGTCTTTAAGGATATCGGATCCCTGGCGGATGAGAATAAGCTCATTGGCTGGATCAAGGGTATCGCAGCTTTTAAGTCCTACGACATCCTTCGAAAGAAGAAGGGCAATGTGTCCTACGACGATGCCATCGCCTCCGAGGATATCCTGGAGGGTGACGACGATCTTGAGTCCCTTCCCGACTATTACATAAATCAGAAGGCCAAGAGGGAACAGCTCCATAAGATCATCAAGAAAGAACTTTCCGAAGTACAGTATCAGACTGTGCTCTTCCACTACTTTAACGAGATGAGCGTTGAGGATATCGCTTCCCTGATGAGCTGCCCGGAAGGAACGGTCAAGACACGTCTCAAGGCAGCAAGGATAAAGATCAAGGCAGCCATCGAGAAGTATGAAAAAGAGAACGACGACAAGCTCGCTGCCATTATGGGCGTTCCCTTCCTGGCAAGGTTCTTCAAGGAGGAAGCAATGGGGCTTACCGCACCGGATATGTCCTCCATCATCAGGACACCTTCCGGAGAAGATATCCCTGCAGAGAGCAAAGCCGGATCACCTTCAAGGTCCCCCAAGGGCGGATCAGGTGCTTCACCATCCGGGGCCAAGCCGGGATTTCTGGCCACAGCCGGGGGTAAGATCACAGTTGCCCTTATCTCCGCTGCATTTCTTATTACGGCAGGTCTCATAATAAAGACACTCATGGATCATCCTAAGGACAGAGATGATGACGAGGACGAGGAGATCGAAGAGGTAGAGACAGAAGAGATCATGAGGACAGAACCTGTAGAGACTTCCGAGCACGAAAGATCAGATGCACATGATGCCGGCGATCCTGCCGCTTCTTCTGCACTTTCAGAGACAAGTGAAGAGACTACCGAAGAAACTTCTCCCGATCCCTACTCTTCTGTTGATACAGGATGGTCTGATGCATATGCAGAAGTTGTTACCAACATCGATGTTGGTGAGATACCTGCCTACTACAGAAGTGAAATGACATCTGATGATGTATTGTGCAAACTTGCATACATAAATGATGACCAGGTCCCTGAGCTGATCCTCAGCTTAAGAGATGAATATAACGAGTACTATATCATGCTCTATACATTTGTGGACGGTGAAGCTGTATTCCTTGATGATTTCGGTATGTCGACCAATGCCATCAATTATGTACCTGGCGGAAATCTCATCGACGCCGGCGGCGGAGCTATCTATCTTGACGACGGAGCTGCCCCTGCGTTCAGCCGCTCCGTATACTGGATGACAGACGACTGCACAGAGTTGGACCATGTTTCCCTCTACAATACTAATTATGTCATCAACGATCCCTCCACCATCACCACCACCGTTGCAGGAGAAGGATATGACTTCTACTTCACCTGGAACTCTGATGACGGATATGTGGAGATCACGGAAGACAGATTCCTCGAGCTGATCGGAGCAGATCTTGAAAAAGAAGATCTCCTGGGTGAATATGAAGTCTCGGATTTCCTGGCACTTCTGCCCGGTGACTACTCAGATATCTACGTACCTGATTATTATCCGCTGCCCACACCGGAACCGGTATATAATGGAGAAGAAGCTATACCCATCGAGGATATACAGCCTGCCTGAGATGATATAATATATCCTACTAAGGGATAAGTGAGGATATATCATGAAACATGTTGCACTCAGGAAAGCAGCTGCTGTAATCATTTCTTTTTCGACCGCTATATCATTTTGCTCCTGCTCTCTCTTCGGGCCTAAGCCCGAGGAGATAGTAGAAGCCGCCGATACATTTGCAGAAACCCTCCTTCGCATGGATACGGAAAGGATCGCAAAACTGACCACGGAGAAGAAGAACAGTAAGACTGTCTCTTCCCTGGATATGCTGTTCAATGATCCGTCCTATTCCTCTGAACAGAATAAGTTTATAGAAGCGGTGACCGACACCATCACTTATGAGGTGGATACGGAGTCTGTAGAAATCGCAAAAGACTCAGCTTCCGTGGATGTTATATTCACCCTTACGGACTACGAGGAAGCTCTTTCCGGACAGGAATTCTCCGATATAGATGAGGTTGTCTCTGCAGTCGGATCCTGTGATGAGACTTATGATGTTGCCGTGACATTTGAATTTGAGAAGGACGAGGATAACGGCTGGCTCCTTTCCAACCTGAAGGATGATGGCTTTACTGATCTTTTTTCCTACTGTACATATGAGTTCGAGATAAAGATCGACCTTGTATCCATTATGAGTTATACGGACATCTGGAACGATGAGTATGTCTTATACGGATCGGTGATATTCAGCGAAAGCGTGGAGGATGTGGCAGGGGATCTCAGCTATGATGTCTACCGGGACGGAGAGCTACTGGAGCAGGATATCCCTGGGGTACTGATAACCGAAGGATGTGTTTACTGCTATTATTCAGCTTCCGGCAACAGTCCGCTCCCTGCCGGTGAATATGAGTTCAGGCTCTATTATCTCGACGAAGAGATATGTTCCATGTCTTATACAGTGGAAGCCCCTGCACCGGAGCCTGTCCGTTCCGACAGCGACCTCATAACTGTCGGGATCGTCAACAGTGATCCCAACGAGTCAGGCTACCGATCTCTCAACGACCTGGATATGAAGCTCATGTTCAATGTGGAAAACGGATATGACGCAGCTTTCTTCTACAGCATCCAGAATTCCGATCAGATAACCGGAGCTGAGGAATTTATTTCCGAGGGCGTTGACTATCTTCTCATCTGCCCCACCGATACAGCCGGATGGGACAGCGTGCTGGAGGACGCCCAGGCTGCGGGAGTCCGGGTCATCTTCTTCGACCGCATGGCTGATGTAGACGAGAGCCTTTATGAGACATATGTCCATCCCGACCCGGAGCAGGAGGGTGAACAGGCTGTTTCCTGGCTGGAATCCCAGAACCTTCTTTCCTACGACATAGTACACCTTCAGGGTGTTATGGGATCTGATGCACAGACAGGACGAACTTACCCCCTTGACGTTATGGTGGCTGCATATGGCAACTGGAACTACGTGACACAGCAGACGGCGGAGTGGGATTCAGAGACCGCCTACCAGATCGTGCAGTCCGTTATAGACTCCGGTGAGTCCTTCAATGTCATCTATGCCGAGAACGACGATATGGCCCAGGGTGCTGTCCAGGCCCTCGATGAGGCCAATATCTCCCACGGCATCGGAGGAGAAGTCATCATCGTAAGTTTCGACTGCCACACATGGGCTCTTGAGGAACTCCTGGCAGGAGAATGGAACTATGACCAGCAGTGCAACCCATTCCAGGCTTCCTACATTGACTCGGCCATCAGGGATCTTGAGGCAGGTATAGAGCCGCCCAAGGATATCGTCGTTGATGAGATGGGATTTGATGCAATGACCATCACCCAGGACGACATAGACACATACGGTACCTGGTGATATGAGCAGGATAATCTTCGAAGATGAATATGTTATAGTCTTTCCCACTTTCAGGGAGACATCTGCCCATGCGCACCCTTTTTATCACATATTCTTTCTCGGGGATGATGAGATCCTTGTCACAGGGAGCAGGATGAAACATACCATGCCTGAATGCAGGCTCTTTCTGATGATCGATCCCACCTCTGATATCGCAGAGCATCTTAATGACCTTCTTACGGGGGAAGCTCCTGAACGCATTTCCCTATCCTCTCCCCTGGTCCTTGACGGAGAAGATGATGCTTCGGTCAGTATCTCTGTTGAAAGGTGCCTGACAGAAAACGGTTTCCGCGGACCCCGTCCGGCAGAAGATACTGTTGAAGACTACCGTGTGGTAAGGCTTATCCGGGAGATCAATGAGTACAGATATCTCGACGAAAAGATAGATAAGATCGCCTCCGGTTACGGCATCTCAGAGAGCCGCCTGTCCCACGCCTTTAAGGAGACAGTGGGGATATCCCTCAAGGGCTATCTTATGATCGCACAGCTTAAGCATGCATATCTTCTGGTAATGGCAGGAGAGAGCAAGACCAGGGCGGCACTTGATTCAGGTTTTGCAAGCCCTGCCCATCTTGCATATGTGTGCAAAAAACAGATGGGCATATCCATAACTGAAGTACTTAAATGATCCCATAGCGGTTTTTTGAAAGCGTTATCTCTATGTGTCCTTTATCATGTCCACAAAAGAAGATAAAGGAGAACACATATGGATAACAGATATCTTAAAAGGACTCCCCTGCTGGATCTTGACGATCCTTCCATACAGAGACTTATCACAGAAAGAGGATGGAAGTCCCTTCCTGAGTTTGAACGTCTCAGAAGTATCTATGATTATGTCCGGGATGAGATCCTTTTCGGCTATAACACTGATGATGACATACCTGCCTCCCGGGTGCTCAGGGACGGCTACGGCCAATGCAATACAAAGGGGACTCTCTTTATGGCGCTCCTTCGCGGGTGCGGTATCCCCTGCAGATGTCACGGATTTACCATAGACAAGAAGCTCCAGGAAGGAGCGATGACAGGATTTGTGTACAGAAACGCACCTCAGCATGTGTTCCACAGCTGGGTGGAGGTGTTTTTCGAGGGCCGCTGGTACGAACTTGAAGGCCTGATCCTGGACAGGCAGTACCTGAAGGGCCTGCAGGATAAAAATCCCGGATGCAGCGGATCCTTCTGCGGGTTTGGCGTTGCCGTAAAGGATTTCCGCCACCCGGTCATCGACTTTGACAGGAACGATACTTATATACAGAGCGAGGGCATCGATCAGGACTTCGGGATCTATGACTGCCCTGATGATATGTTCAGGGAGCACCGTCAGGAGCTGTCCCCCATAAAGATGTTTGCCTTCAGGCATTACGGAAGGCATATGATGAACAGAAATGTAAGAAAGATAAGGAATTAAAAATTCCCTGCAACGCACTCTCCTCCCTGATCGTCATTAACTCGGAATTAAATATCAGGGAGGATATTTTATGAAACATGCAAAAAAACTTACAGCAATAGTCCTGGGAGGTTCCATCCTCTTTCTCATGTGTTCCTGCAGCAGTGAACCGGAAAAGAAGAAAGATGATGAAATAACCGAAAGGACAGAAACTGAAAGGACTGAAAGG
>CACXGG010000099.1 GCA_902767145.1 Oscillospiraceae bacterium
ATACTTGTACTGTTCCTGGTATCTTCTTACAAAACCATACTCGTAGCAGTGCTCATTTACCCACTGTCCTGTGGTGGTCTCGCCGAACTCATCCAGGATCTCGGAGTATCCTGCGGGTGTGATATCGAGAGCAAGTCCCAGCTGGTGTTCAGACCTTCCGGGAACGGCATTCTTCCTTACTGAAAACTCTATTCCCCTGAGGTTAGTGGACCTGTCGAAAAGGTACTGCTGGGTGTAGTAATCCCTGTATCCCGATACCAGGTAGAGTCCCTGTCCCGTGGCATCAAGACAAGCATCGTACATGGCCTCCCAGGCATCACATGCCTCCTGCCTCAGCTGCTGGTTCATGGAGTGGGGAGCAGTGACAAGATCGTCAGGAACATAGTCTTCGGAAAGGGCATAATATTTGTTTACCAGGACTGCCACATCATTGGGATCCTCTACGATGGTGGCTCTTACGGATCTGGCATCCACAAAGCCGTTATACCAGGTCTCACTGAACTGGGGCTCCACATATTCAGGTACCGGTGTGGGTACGGGAGTGGGAGTCGGAGTTGGTGTCGGTGAAGGCTCCGGGGTAGGTGTAGGAGTAGCGGTGGGAGCGGCCTGTGTGGCGCTTGTCCCGGAAGGGACAGTTTCCTCATTTCCATCCTTGACAAGGCATCCTGAAAGAGACCCAAAAACAGCGGCGATCAAAAGTACCGCCGCCGTCTTTCTTATTCTTTCCGAAACGTTATCTGTTCTCATATTCCTTACAGGTCTTCTCGTAGTTCTCAAGTGTTCCGATATCTATACATTCTCCGTCACCCTTGAATGCATATACCGGCATCCTCTTGTAGAGCCAGGAGGGGAAGTTGCCGGGAGCATCGGGGGAATTACCCTCTTCAAGATATGTATCGATGAGGGGGAGGATCTCCCTGCCATAGAAATATGTGGCATAGATACCCCACTCGCTCTTGGGCTCCTGAGGCTTCTCCTCCATATCCACTACGCGGCAGTCATCATCCAGGACGGCTACTGCCAGCTTCTGTCTCTGATGAAGTTCAGGGACATTGATGGCGATGAGAGTGGGAGCCTTCTTCTCCTCGAAGAAAGCCTGCATATTTTCGATGCTGTATGTGAAGATATTATCTCCTGCAAGGATGCAGACGTCATCATCTATACCCAGGGTGTCGATGGTGAACTTGATGTCGCCGATGGCACCTCTCTTGTTGGTATCATCAGTCGTTCCGTCATTGAGTACGACGATGGGAGCCTTGCCCTCTCTGTCCAGGGAAGCTGCCCATTCCTCGAACTGCCGGGTGAACAGATCGTTGGTGATGAGGACTACCTTTGAAAGACCGGAGATCTTATCTACGGAGTCCATGATGTAATCTATTATCAGTTTGCTTCCAAGAGGAAGAAGAGATTTCGGTTTATTCTTTGTCAGCGGATAGAGTCTTGTTGCATATCCTGCTGCAAGTAGGATGGCGATCATAAATGCCCCTCCTTATTTGTTTACGGATTTTTTATATTATACACTAACATGAGCAAAAATATTTGCTATAATTACGAAGTAGATAAGATCGATAGACGGGGGGACATTTTTTGTCTTTCCGCTTTTGATGTGTCTATACGATTTTCGAAGGGAAAAGTATAAATGGATATTTGTGCAGTTGTAATGGCGGCAGGTGAAGGAACCAGGATGAAATCAGTCCACTCCAAGGTGGTCCACCAGGTCGCAGGAAAACCCATCATCAGATGGGTGGCCGATGCTCTCCTTGAAGCAGGATGTAATGAGCAGGTCTATATAGTAGGTGAGAAGCAGGAAGAGATCAGGGATATACTCGGCGAGAACGTTGCCTATGTATTCCAGGAGCAGAGACTCGGTACAGGACATGCAGTAATGCAGGCGGCTCCTTTCCTCGAAGGAAGGGACGGTTATGTAATCGTTCTTCCCGGTGACTCTCCCATGGTAAGTGCGAAGACTATCTCCAAGGCTGTGGATAAGATGAACGAAGGTGACTATGGTGCTGTTGTTATAACAGCTGTTGCCGAAGATCCCACGGGATACGGAAGGCTTGTACGTGACTTTGAGGGCAACGTTCTTAAGATCGTTGAGGATAAGGACTGCTCCCCTGATGAGAAAGCCATCAAGGAGATCAACTCCTCCATGTATGTCTTCAAGACTTCACTTCTTCTCTCTGCTCTGGGAAGGCTCTCTGCCCAGAATGCCCAGAAGGAATATTATCTTACCGATACCATCGAGATCCTGATCTGGGATGGAAACAGGATCGGTTCTGTCGTCTGTGATATCGAGGATACCATGGGTGTCAATAACAGAAAGCAGCTCCTGGAAGCAGGCAAGATCATGAACAGAAGGATCCTGGAAAAGCACATGGAAAACGGTGTGCAGATCATCGATGAGAATTCCACATGGATCCATCATGCAGTTGAGATCGGCCAGGATACCACCATCCTTCCCGGAACTACCCTCATGGGAAATACAAGGATCGGAAAGGAATGCATCATCGGTGAGAACACGAGACTTGACGGAGTAGAAGTTGGTGACGGAACCGTTATCGATTATTCCGTAGCCACACAGTGCATCATCGGATCTGACTGCCGTATCGGACCTTTCTCACATATAAGGCCTGAAACGAAGATCAACGACCATGTCACCATCGGTGCATACGTCGAGGTTAAGAATTCCACCATCGACGACTATACAAGAGCAAGACACCTTACATATATCGGTGACTCCACCGTCGGAAGAAACGTTAACTTCGGTTGCGGTACTGTTACCTGTAACTTCGACGGTCAGGATAAGGTGGGATGTATCATCGAGGATAACGTCTTCATCGGAGGTAACTCCAACATCCTTTCCTCTGTCGTTCTCGGTAAGGACAGCTACATCGCCGCAGGTTCCACCATCACCAACGACGTACCGCCCCTTGGCCTGGGTATCGGAAGATCGAAGCAGGTCAACAAGGACGAGTGGGTGGCTAAGAAGAACCGCCTGAGAGGTGCCAACTACATCAAGCTGGATACAAAGAGGTCTGAACTTTGATCAGGGATAAAGAGATCTGGCTCGTGGCCGGCCTGGGAAACCCCGGGGATAAGTATGCATATACATGGCACAACTGCGGGTTCCTCGCAGTGGAATATCTTGCCGATAAATACGGCATAAGCCTTTCAAAGAGTAAGTGGAATTCCCTCTATGGAAAGGGAAAGATCGACGGCCATGAAGTCATCATCATGAAGCCCAAGACATTCATGAACCTCTCCGGTGAGGCCATCGCTCCTGCTGCGGATTATTTCAAGATCCCGCCTTCCAGAGTGATCGTTGTCTACGATGATATCGACATCAATATCGGAAGCATCAGGGTGAGGGCAAAGGGAAGTGCCGGCACACATAACGGCATGAAGTCAGTCATCAAATGTCTGGGCTCATCGGAGTTCCCCAGGGTGCGCATCGGAACAGGACCTGTCCCTGAGCACAGGGAACTCATCGAGTATGTCCTGGAGCAGATTCCCAAGGATCAGAGACAGGAGATGATGGATTCCTTCATCGAAGCCGCAGACAGTGTTGTCACATATATAAACGAGAACAGCAACTCATAAGATGGACAAAAAGGTAAAGGACATATTAGACCTTATCGCGGAGGATAAGGAACTTATAAAGACCCGTCAAATATGCAGTGAGGAAAAGATCCCCCTGAACATAACGGGCCTTTGCGAGCAGCAGAAGAGCTATATCGCTTCCGCTCTCTCCTCCATGGAAGGCAAAAAGCCGGTCATCGTAGTTCCGGATTTTCCTGCCGCAAGGGAACTGTCCACCGCACTTTCCGCATTTACCGACGATGAGATCATCATCCTGAGGCCTTCTGAGATGTCTCTCGTATCTGCAGTTGCAAGTTCCAGGGATAACGATTTCGACAGGACGGGAACCATAGAGAGGATCATAAGATCTGATTTCGGCGCTGCCATCATCTGTGCCGGAGCACTTGTAAACCGTCTTATGCCCGTGAAGGATTTTAAGTCAAAGGCCATCGTCCTGAAGCTGGGCCATACCATGGAGATCCCGGATCTCACAACAAGGCTCCTGGATCTTGGATATGAGAGGACGGGAAGCGTTTCCTCAAAAGGTGAATTCTCCGCCAGAGGAGACATCGTTGACATATTCCCTCCCGACAGAACGGAGCCCTTGAGGATCAGTTTCTTCGACGACGAGATAGATCAGATAAAGACCTTCGATCCCGACTCACAGAGATCCGTGGACTCCGTAAGGAGAGCAGAAGTTTATCCCGCCTGCGAGGTGGTCGTGGAGAAAAAGGACAGGGCTGCCCTTGCAAAGAAGATGCAGCTTTCTGCTGCGGATGACATCAATAAGATGAATGCTTCCTCCGAGAGGAAGACAGCGGAACACCTCCACAGGATCGCATCGGAGGATGCGGATCTCATGAGAGAGGGAATGAGGATATCGGCAATTGCCAGATGGCTCCCCCTCATCATCGAAAAGCCGGATAACATCCTTGATTATGTGGACAGGAAAAAGTGTGATATCTACATAAACGAACTTGGTGAATGCCGCCAGAGGATGGACGGATATCTTGCTGATTACTATGCCAGGTTCAAGACACAGTTCGAGACAGGAGGCACGCCGAAATGTGCCTTCGAGACACCCATAAAGACATCGGATCTTATGGCCGGCATAGGAAAGCTCAAAGAGCTTACGCTGCTGTCCTGTCTTAAGTCCGCATCAAACGGTCTGGCAGGCGGCAAGACCATCAACGTCACCGGCGTTTCAGGTGAGAACTGGAGGGGCAGGGACGATGCCCTTGCAGGTGAGATAAAGACCAGCAGTAACAAGGTCATCTTCATGCTCTCAGGTGCCCAGAGGACCGAAGCCTTCAGGCTCAGGATGATGGGTGAGGGAGCAAGTCCCGTCATAGTGGACAGACATTTCCCTTCCGGTTTTTCCTACCCTGCCATAGGGCTTGAGCTCATAGGCGAGCACGATGTCTTCGGTGCTGAGAAAAAGCTCTCCAAGAAGAAAAAGAATACTGCCGGAAGGATATCATTTTTCGGCGATATAAATCCCGGTGACTATGTTGTACACGACGCCCATGGTATAGGTCAGTACGAGGGAATAGTCAACATGAGGATGGGTAAGTCCAACCAGGATTACCTTAAGATCAACTATGCAAAGAATGCAGTCATATATGTGCCTGTAGATAAGCTGGACAAGCTCCAGAAATATGTGGGTCCAAACGGAAGTGCACCGAAGCTCTCTTCCCTGGATTCCGGGGAGTGGACCAGGAGCGTCGAACGTGCCAGGACCTCCATCAAGAAGGTCGCCTTCGACCTTGTGAAGCTCTATGCCGCCAGAAGGGCCAGCAAGGGATATTCCTGCGGGCCTGACGATGCATGGCAGAAGGAGTTCGAGGAGAACTTCCCCTTTGTGGAGACGGAGGATCAGCTCACTGCCATAAGGGACATCAAGAAGGATATGGAGAGCGACATTCCCATGGACAGGCTACTCTGCGGAGACGTGGGTTTCGGCAAGACGGAAGTCGCCTTCAGGGCCATTTTCAAATGCGTCACCAACGGACGCCAGGCATTCATGCTGGCTCCCACCACTCTCCTTGCCCAGCAGCACTACGACAACTTCGTGGCGAGGGTGGGAAACTTCCCCATAAGGACTGCTCTTCTTTCCAGGTTCGTGACACCTGCAAAGCTCAAGCAGAGCCTGGAGGATATAAAGAACGGAAACGTGGATGTGGTCATCGGTACCCACAGGATCCTCTCCAAGGATGTCATACCCCATAAGCTTGGTCTTCTCGTAGTAGATGAGGAGCAGCGCTTCGGTGTTAACCACAAGGAGCAGATCAAGGCCATGAGAGCCAACATCGATGTCCTTACCCTCACTGCCACACCCATCCCCAGGACCCTTCATATGTCCATGACGGGCATAAGGGATATCTCCGTCCTGGACGAGGCTCCCATGAACCGCCGTCCCGTCCAGACCTATGTCCTGGGATACGACGAGGAAGTAATTGTCCAGGCGTGCCTTCGTGAGATCTCAAGAGGCGGCCAGGTATTCTATCTCTACAATAAGACGGCAGACATAGACAAGAAGGCAGACAGGCTCTCGGAACTCATGCCCGGTGCAAGGGTCGTATATGCCCACGGCAAGATGAGCGAACATCAGATGGAAAAGATAATCGAATCCTTCATCCTGGGTGAATCGGATATCCTTGTGTGCACCACCATCATCGAGTCCGGCGTGGACATGCCCAACGTCAATACCATGATCGTGGAGGATTCTGACAGGTTCGGCCTCTCCCAGCTCTATCAGATCAAGGGAAGGGTGGGAAGATCGGACAGGCAGGCTTATGCCTACATCACATATAACGACGAGAAGGAGATGAACTCCGATGCCAGGAAACGGCTCATGGCCATAAGGGAGTTCACGGAACTCGGCTCCGGCGTAAAGGTAGCCCTGAGAGATCTCGAGGTAAGAGGTGCCGGAAACCTTCTTGGAGCAGAGCAGCATGGCCAGATGGATGTCATCGGATACGAGCTCTACTGCAGGCTCCTGGACGAAGAGATAAGAAACCTGAGAGAGGACGGGGATACCACATATCTTCCAAAACTCTCAGTCAATCTGGAGATCGATTTCGATTCCTATATCCCTTCCAGATATATCGACGACGAAGCTCTCAGGATGGCTGCCTACAGAAGGATCGGAAACATCACCAACACCAAGGAGAGAGACGATTTCCTGGACGAGGTCACCGACCGTTACGGCGATCCTCCCAGAGAGGTGCTCTTCCTGGCGGGAGCCGCACTTATCAAGTCCATGGCAGCCGATGCGGGATTTGAGAGAGTATGCTTCAAGGAGACAGGTATCCTTCTTTACTTTGCAGGGGACAGGAAGCTCGATATGCCTGCCCTTTCACGCCTTGTGGGCGACCCTGATTTTGCGGGCAGGATCATGATGAATGCCCAGGGAAAACC
>CACXGG010000100.1 GCA_902767145.1 Oscillospiraceae bacterium
AAGTATTCCTGTCTGTTCATCCTACATTTTCCTCCCTTGTCACAAACTCATAGACAGACATTATCTCTTTCCATTCGCCTGCGAAATCTTCGATCTTCTTCTTACCGGACTTCGTGATCGAATAATATTTACGAAGTCTTCCGTTGTACTCTTCTGACCTGACCGTCAGGGATCCCGCTTCCTCCAGTCTTCTCAGGATCGGATAGAGAGTCGATTCCGAGATACTGATATAGGGTTTGACATCCTTGATGATCTTGTAGCCATAAGAGTCTTCGTTCTTGATCGCTGCGAGTACACATATATCGAGCAATCCTCTCTTAAGCTGTATATCCATGCCTTATACCTCCTGTTACGCAATACTATACGACGCGATGTATTATGTGTCAAGGGGTATTTCGATAATTTTTCGCTGCGGGGGTATAATATGCTTATTAAATTAAGGGGGTGGAAAAATGTCCAAAAAAGTCAGGTATCTTGCGGCTTTTCTTGCTCTTGCCATGGTAATGGCGGCCGGGTGCTCCCAGTCTGACAGAGGATCCCGGGATAAGGATGAGGAAGAGGAAGAGGTGGAGGAAGAAGAGACTTCCGAAGAAACTGAGGAACCTTCTGAGACTACTGTGGAGACTTCCGAAAAGACAACGGTATCATCCGAAACTACTGAGACTGAACCTACATCTGATCAGGACACCTCCGCTACTATAGATATATCGGAACATTATGACCTCTTTACAGGATTTGCTGCAGGAGAATACGAAAGTGATCCCGGGGCAGAGTTTGCTTTTGTCAATAACTATCAGGAGGGAGATCTGTCCTGGATGCTGGCGGTGAAATATACCGACGGTTCCCTTGTTATCTACAAAAAGGATGGCTCGGAAGTAGTGGCCGCTCTGCCTGCAGATCTTTCCGTCAATACGGAATACTTTGCTGAGGAGTCCGTAGTACCTTATGAGATGTTCAAGGATTACCCCTGCATTCTTGATATGGACCTTTACGGAGGTCCATATGCTGTTTCCGGATCCATCCCTGACGGATATTATTACGGAAATCTCCTGGCACTTTCCATGGATGGCAATTATGCCCTTATACAGTATGGTGAAGGAGTCATCTATACAGAAGATGAATATAACGCTCTTCAGGTGGGAGATACTGTAACCTATCCAGGATGGGACGGAGAGGAGGGTACTGCCACCGTGACATCCATCGATGAGGACGGGTGGATGCATCTTGATCAGGACGACCTGTATTTTGTCCAGGGAGCCTATACACCTGATCCGACGCAGTACTGTCTTCTTTCCAGCAGCGACAACCCGGTATATTCCAACGAGGGGATCGCCTTGGTGCCCATCTCCGACGACTGTGTGGTAACAGACACTTTCGGTATGCTCTATACCGATCTTGAGTGGGCTGACTATAATCTGCAGCCGAAGACAGGGGAACCTTTACTTGATTCCTTCTATTTCTACCTCGAGACACATGTGCCCTATGTTCCCCATTACGTTTCCAACGGATGGATGGAGACATACGGACTTCTTTATCCCGTGGAAGTAACTGACGGACAGATAACGGTCCTTAATATCGAGTGGAGATGATTTAAGGATAGATGCAGATCTGGAAAAAGGAAGTAAAGATACTCATAATCACATTCCTGGCGCTGGTCACTGTCTCTTTATACAGGCAGTACTACATGAATGTGCATCCCGAAAATGCATTCTATCCCTTTGTGGTCTACCTTATGTATATGGCCGTTGCCCTGGGCTGGGACTTTAAGATCAACAGGACGGTAATGGATGACCGCATGAGAAAGTTCCTGATGCAGGAACTGGCGGTCATGTCCTTCTGGCTCACTGTAAAGATGATCCAGGAGGGTATCATCACGGATCCTGACCTTATAAGGAAGACTGGTTATCTTATCGTCGTTCCTCTGGCGTTTCTCCCCATGTATGGCTTTTTCGCGGTGAAGAGCCTATATAATTCCTTTAAGCCACACTACAGGATCTTATATATCCCGGCTGTCCTGATAACCCTGCTTACGGCTACCAACGATATGCATAATATGGTATTCGGTATATATCATGTGGAGGGACAGCCCCTGGATTATCATCCGAGGATCGGATTCTTTATCCTCTGCGGATGGGTGCTCGCGCTCCTGGCGGCCAGGATCCTGATCATGATGAAGGCTAATAACGAGAGGTCAGGAAAGAAGAGCGGGTTCCCGCTCTGGATCATTGCCATTATCTTTCCAATAGCAATCATCCTCTATGCAGTCGTTTCATTTGTAAGACCCGGATTTGAGCTTATGGAGTTTACGGCTGTGGTCTTCTTCAGTGAAGGCCTTATCTGGGAGAGCGGAGTCATCGGAGGAGCTGTAGGCATTAACTCACGTTACGGAAAGATATTCGATATATCCACCATTGCCATGCAGATCGTGGATAAGGACGGAAATGTCATAAAAAGATCGAAGAGTGCC
>CACXGG010000101.1 GCA_902767145.1 Oscillospiraceae bacterium
ACCCACTCCTGGTATACGGCAGGAATGTTCATGAGGACAAGAGAGCAGAATAAGGGACTTGATAAGTTCTTTTCCTTTATTGAGGCCTTGTGACCGGAGATGCCGGTCTCTGGCATCCGCAGTTTCCGCAGAACTTGAAATAGGAGAGAGTTCCGCATCCGGGGCAGGTCCAGGAAGTATCCACGGGACGGCGGCTTCCGCAGGAGGAGCAGTAGTTCAGGCTGTTCTTTGTTCCGCAGGTGCTGCAGGTCCAGTCTCCGATGATCTGGGGCCTGTAGACAGTCACGGGCTTATTGGGTATGGAGACTACGCAGTAATCGTGCTTTGAGGAATAGTTAACGAGTAGGCAGGATGCCACGAAAAGAAGGATGACAAAACCGATCCAGCCAAGGGCAAAGATGCCCATGAGAATGTCCTCGCCTGCAGCTCTTGCTGCCAGTACGATGGCATCATAGAGACCGTGGATGATGATGGGTACCACCAGGGCAAGGATAGTATTCGATGCGCACTTGCCGCTCTTTCTGGTGTACTTGGCATACTTGGCACGGCTCAGGAAGAATCCCATAAATACTGCAAAGCTGGCATGGCCCGGGATGGCGGTGAACATACGGACAAATGCTGTTCCCACTCCGTTGCTGAATACATAGGAGACATTCTCGATGGCTGCAAAGCCCAGAGAAGTGAATACTGCATATACAATGGCATCATAACTGTAATCGAAATGCTTGTTCTTCCAGGTGATGAGCCAGAGGACGACGAACTTTCCGAGCTCCTCCACGGGTCCGACGATGATGAGAGCCAGGACAAATGCCTTGAAGGGGGATTCATAGGGCAGTATATAATCAAGGACAGACTGACCGATGAGTTCCAGTATGACTGCAGGCACAGCCGTGGCCATTCCCGCAAAGAACAATCCTATGAGAAGACCTATAGGCTCCTTCTCTTTTTTATCCTTGACGTAGATAAAGATCAAAAGTGCGATAACAGGTATCAGTGCCAGTGCAAATAACATATAATCCTCCTCGAATCTATTCTTATTCCTCCCAACCACATAAGGATAGCATGTATAGAAATTTCTGTCATCTTTCTTTTACTTATTGAAGTAAAGAGGGCCATTGTGTAATATTGACTTATGGCAGAGAAGAGAAGTAAATCCAATAAGAAATTCATGTTGTTATCGGCTATCGGAATCTTCATGGTAGTCGACTCCCATACCTTTACCGCCTTTGATCTTTTTGGCGGCTTTATACCCTATAATTCCTTCTTTATGCCTATGTTCGTATTTATATCCGGATACTTCAACAAGGTGGACAGTTCCACGAACCTCTTGAAGTACATCGGTAAGAAACTGAAGACACTTCTTCTTCCGTATGTGCTGCTGTCCCTTCTCGTGTTCGGAGGGGAGCTTCTTCTGGACTGGATAAAGCTTGGCCAGACCCCGGAGGTCCCGTCCTGGTATCTGTCCTATGCTCTTGAGAGGGTCGTCACCATAGGTGCCTTTGCTCCCATAGCGACTCCCATGTGGTTCGTAATAAGCCTGTTCTGTCTTCTTATCATCTACGCTGTACTTAAGAAGTTCCTGTTTAAGATCTGGAACAGCTTCGTGATGCTTCCCGTATTCCTGGGACTTCATTTCTGGGTCGTATATCTTGCAAAGACCATGGATCCCGAGTCCATGACTTATCTTCTTACGCCCCTTAAGGTGCTGTTCCTCCTGCCTTTCCTGGAGATGGGGATCATCTACAGAAACCATCTGGAAAAGAAGCATGAAGGCATGAGCGGAGGAGCCAAGATAGGTCTTATGGCCATTCTTCTTGGCATCAATGCCATCCGTGCCATGTACCTTCCTTATCCATATGATGTTTGCATCAATTCTATTGACGATCTTTCGGGATTCACAAGCCCCTATATCGTCACGCCTCTTGTATCCTCCATAGTCGGTATCCTTTTCTGGCTCACCCTGGTGGATCTTGCGGGAAAGCCCGTGTACGAGAGCAGGTTCGTAAACTATATGTCCTGCAATACCTTCTGGATCATGAGCCTTCACGTGCTCTTCTTTAATATCCTGAACCTGATACTTATGCTCATAAGCGAGAATATCGTATACCTTCTCTATTTTGACAGTGAATATTTCCGGGAGTCCGAATGGTATTTCTGGGAAATAAGCCCCACCGTGAAGATGTTCTATGTTGTAGTGGGTATCCTGGGTCCCCTGGGCCTCAAGCTTCTTTTCGATAAGGTCAGCTCCCTTGTAGTGAAGCCCTTCGAAAAGAAAAAAGAAACAAAAGAAGCTTAACGGAGGTCTGTGTTATGAAGTTTACCGATGGAGCCTGGCTTGTAAGGCCGGGCTTTGATATCCATAAAGTCACTGAGATCAGGTTTATCTCAAAAGAGGAAAAGAGACTTACCCTTACGGTTCCCACATATAAGATCCTTCACAAGGGTATGACCTTAGGGGGAGTATTCCTTACATTAGAGATAACATCTCCCATGGAAAACTGCTTTAAGATCAGGTCATACCACCATAAGGGGGACCTGTCCTGCGAAAAGTCTTATTACGAACTGAATGACGAGCCCCGGGAGCTTCAGATAGATGAAGACGATAAGAGCATCACCGTGATAAGCGGGGACAGCAGGCTCACCTTCCAAAAGAGTGACTTCTCCATGAAGCTTACCCGCAGCGGCAGGCTCATCACATCATCTGAGGGAGGCGCCCTTGCCTACATAAACGGAGACGGAAAGAACTACATGAGGGAGCAGCTCTCCCTGGGAGTGGGAGAACATGTCTACGGCCTGGGTGAGAGGTTCGGAGCCCTCATAAAGAACGGCCAGTCCATCGATATCGAAAATAAGGACGGCGGTACCTTTACTGAGCAGGCCTATAAAAACATTCCCTTTTATA
>CACXGG010000102.1 GCA_902767145.1 Oscillospiraceae bacterium
GGTCATCGTATCAAGATATCTGTCACATACAATGCCTCTGTAAGATTCCTTCCATGCAGTACAGTGAACATATCCCCTCCCGCACAATTCCTCATCGGTTTCAGCTGATTTTATGATTATTGAATCATTTATTCTTTCCATGAATTATTATTCCCCATTAAAAAACACGATCTGTCATCGTCTATAAAACTTCTAATTTTTCCTTCTTTTTTCCCCGAATTCAGACACATGGGATTTTCTGTCTATTGTTGCCCCCTCAGGAAAATAATAGCATGTTGTCGATCAAATTATAAAGGGGTGAAAGAAATGATCAAAGAAGAATGGAAAAGATTGGCCCACAATCCTTTGCTGATCGTGGTAATAGCGGCTATAGTCCTTATTCCCTCGATCTATGCGGGATTCTTCCTGGCTTCCATGTGGGATCCCTACGGGGAACTGGATAAGCTTCCTGTGGCCGTCGTAAACCTTGATTCGGGCTCCGAATATAACGGATCCGAACTTCACATAGGAGACGACCTGGTGGAAAACCTTGAGGAGGATGCCTCCCTGGATTTCAGGTTCGTGGATCCCGAGGAAGCCGAGAAGGGCCTGCGGGACGGAAAGTACTACATGGTGGTAACGATCCCTGAGGATTTCTCCTACAGAGCGTCCACGGCAACGGATGCGGATCCCGAGAAGATGGAATTGCTCTACGAGACAAACCCGGCCACCAATTACATCGCCATGAAACTCTCGGAATCAGCCATGACGAAGATCGAGATGAGCCTTGAGCAGAAGGTATCAGAGACCTATATCGAAACGATCTTCGACAGATTCGGAACCATCTCCGACGGCATGTACGATGCGGCAAACGGTGAGGATGAACTGCTGGAGGGCGAAGGCCTTCTAACCGACGGAGCATCGGAATTAAACGACGGTGCCTCGGCACTTAATTCAGGAGCATCGGATCTCAAGGACGGAACCGACAGTCTCCTTAGCGGAGCCTCTGATCTGGGGAACGGTATTAGCGGATATCTGAACGGAGCCTCCGAGATAAACGGCGGCATTCAAGATATCGATTCCGCACTGGTCACCATCAATTCCGGCGCGGAGGGTCTTAATAACGGCTCCGCGTCCCTGGCAGAGGGTACGGCGGAACTTGATTCTGCAGCCTCGGATCTCACCTCAGGCGCCCAGAGCGTCTCGGCGGGAACGGATCAGCTTTCCTCGGGTGCTGAAGATCTTGCCTCCGGCGCTTCGGATCTGGCCTCCGGTGCCTCCTCCCTTTCCGGGGGACTTGAGACTCTTAACGGCAGCATCCCCACCCTCACGGAGGGTATCGGGACATTAAATGCCGGCGCCGGGGATCTCAGGGACGGAATAGCCACATATACCGCAGGCGTGGGTTCCGCCTACGAGGGATCTTCCTCCGTAACAAGCGGTCTTAACGACCTTTGCTCTGCATCGGGGGAACTGGCATCGGGAGCCGATGACCTCGGGAACGCCATAGAACAGATAAACGGATATGCATCGGCCATGGCAGCCACCGGGGACGAGAACTGGATACAGCTTTCCCAGTACACCGAAGGTCTTCTTACAGGCTACGGTCAGATAAACGCGGGAATATCTTCCGTTAACGATAACCTTTCCCTGCTGGCCGACGGATCCGCCCAGGTCACCGACGGTCTCGGTACACTTAACGATAATTCGGCTACGCTTTGCGAAGGCTCCGAACAGCTTGCGGCAGGAGCGTCCGCTCTGAACGATTCCGCCCCTGCCCTTTCCGGGGCACTGGATGCCGCCGTGAACGGCGCGGATGCCGTCGCCCAGGGAGCAAACAGTCTCAGTGCAGGTGCCAACGACCTGGCAGACGGAGCGGGTACCGTAGCCCAGGGTGCCCAGACACTCTACTCCGGTACCGAAGCGGTCGCCGAGGGGATCGGTCAGGTGGATCAGGGTGCGCAGGCCCTTGCCGCAGGTACCGGCGCCCTTTATGCGGGCACTTCCCAGGCAGAGAACGGCGCTTCGCAGCTCCTTCAGGGCTCCAATACCCTCGTGGGAAATAACGAGGCCATCAGCAACGGCGTACAGTCGCTTACCCAGGGAGCGGATTCCCTTGCCACCGGCGCCGGGGATATGTTAAACGGAACCCAGAGCCTTTCCGACGGTACGGATGAACTGCTCGGATCCCTCACCGCCCTTTCCGACGGAACCACCGAGATAAGAGACGGTCTTTCCGAAGGTGCGGATGAGATCTCTTCCTCCAACATGGAGGAGACGAATGCCGAGATGATCTCCGATCCCGTGGAGACCACCGAGTCCCGCATGACCGAAGTCTCCGACAACGGTCACGCCATGGCAGCTTACATGATGTCCGTGGGCCTCTGGGTAGCCTCCCTGGCCTTCTGCCTCATGTACCCTCTGACGGAACACGGAAAGCTCACCGGAGGTTTCTCCTGGTGGTTCAGTAAGGCAAGTATCCTCTATCCCATGGCGATCCTACAAGCCATCCTCCTGGTGCTTATACTCCACATAAGGCTCGGCTTCGATCCCACGAGATTTGCCGGCACCGTCGCCATAGCATGTCTTGCCTCCGTGGCTTTCATGTCGGTCATGTACTTCTTCAATGTCCTTCTGGGCAAGGTGGGCAGCTTCCTTATGCTCATATTCATGGTACTGCAGCTGGCAGGTTCCGCCGGTACCTACCCTCTGGAGATCTCGGGTCCTCTTGCACAGGCCCTTAACAGATTCATGCCCTTCACATATACGGTAAAGGCCTTCAGGAGCACCATAGGCGGAGGCGAAAGATGCACGGATGCCGTGATCGTTCTCACGATGCTGTTCCTCGTATCGACACTGCTTACGATCCTTCTGTTCGTCATAAGGGGTAAAAAGGAACTCGAAGGCAAAAAAGATCTTCATTATTTCATGGAGGAAAGGGGACTCGCCTGATACAAAGTCAATGTCATCCACCCCTGATAAGGGACGGTGCGGACTTCCGCACCGCCCCTCTTTTTGTGTTAAAATCAAGACATGAGCACAACGAAAAAGGAACTGATAAAGGAAACATTCTTGCGTCTCCTCGAACAGAGGCCGCTGTCCCAGATAACGGTGAAGGATATCGTTGACGAGAGTAAGGTCAACAGGAATACCTTCTACTACCACTACGCCGATCTTCCCGCCCTCATCGAGAGCATCGTAATGGAGGAAACGGAAAGGATCGTCAACGAACATCACACCTTCGACAGCATCGAGGCGGCCATAATCACCGCCCTCGATTTCACCATTCAGCACAAGAAGGCGGTGATGCATCTTTATAACTCCAGCAACAGGGATATATTCAACCAGTATTTCATGCAGATAAGCAGACACGTCATAACGGAATATCTGGATACCCTCTGCGCCGGGATCGACATATCGAAGGAAGACCGCGAGCTCATCATCCACTATCACACATGCCTCGCCTTCGGACAGGCCGTGGACTGGATAAGAAGGGACATGAATACCGACATCATCAAGCAGTTCGAGAGGCTCTGTGTCCTCTACAAGGGGATACCGGAGGAGGTCATCAGGAGAGCCTCACAAGTTAAGGGATCTTAAGACAAAAAAATACAGAAGGCTTTTGATATGAGGTTGGACTGATATATTCCCAATTCTCCACATCCTTCCCCACTTTTCAAGTTTCAGAGCTGTAAAAGGGGAATTTTCGACTAAAGAGCGGGATCCATTCCCCTATTTCCCTTTAAAAACGCTTTTTAAGGGGAATATTATATACTTATAGATACATATACATAAGCAGACGGAGGAATAGAAATGAGCCAGGATCTGTGCGTACAGATGGATGAAGGAATCTTGAATATCCGAGTTGGAGCAATAATAATCAGGGATGGTAAGTTCCTGATGGTGGGAAATGACAGGGTCGATCACCTTTATTCCGTGGGAGGAAGACTGAAATTCGGAGAGACGACAGAGGAAGCCGTCGTACGTGAAGTATATGAGGAGACTGGGATAAAGATGGAGATCGACCGTCTGGGATTTGTACATGAAAACTTTTTCCCCGGCGATTCATTAGCCAAGAAGGGAAAAACCGTTCACGAGATCTCCTTCTTCTACTATATGAAGGTTCCGGAAGATCTGGAAATCAGGTGCACCAGTTTTACCGAAGACGGAAACGAAGAATATCTCGTATGGATCAGCCCGGATCACCCGCAGGAGTATTATCCTGAACTCTTCAGGACGGAACTGATGGACCCATCATCAGAGGTCAAGAGGTTCGTAACAAGGAATAACGGTTAGGGGACTGGATATGAAGCGCAAAGTCACAGCAGAAGAAAGAAGGATACTTCTGGATAATCCGGAACTTGTCATGTTCCGTCCAAAGAATATAAGTTATGGTCTGGCATGGATAAAGCTCTTAACTCCGTCTTTTATTGTGATGGCCCTGTGGGTCCTGATCATATTATTCTTTCCGGATCTCACAAATTCCCACCCGGTCCTCTTCCCGGCCCTGGGAGTCATATCCATACTTGCAGCCGCAGCTTCTGTTCCTGTCTATTGGTGTCTGGGATTAGATACAAAAAGAAATACGAAGATCCATTATCTGAAAGATCTGAAAAAGGCCCTCCCGAAAGATCTTATGTGCAACATTGCAACTGTTAACTGGGTCGTCTATCAGAAAGCAGAGTGTGGTCTGCTGATCGATGGAAAAGAGGAGTATTCCGGATATTGCGGATGTGTGAACTGCTTCAAATTAGTTCCAAAGACTAAAGTCGCCATTGTTTATGGGAAGGATTTCTTTGCTTTTATCAAAAAAGATCCCCGTACTGAAAGTTTTTATGGACCTGCGGTTCAATAATTACATTAATTCCCCTCACCCTTCCCCACTTTTCAAGTTTCAGAGCTGTAAAAGGGGAATTTTCGACCATAAGGCGGAATTTATTCCCCTCTTTTCTTCTATAAGCACTTTTAAAGGGGAATTATTACAAACAACTTATCCTTCTGACATTTCAAAAGCTAACAACAATATTACTGTTTATCCTTCCTCTAATATTATTTATAATTGATTTCAGAACGGCGGCGCTGTTATGACAGCAGTGCCGCCGGAATGATATCAGGAGGGGACAGTAATGAAGATCAAGACAAAGACACTCAGCTATGAGGAGGTAATGGCTCTTCCCTCCTGGGAACATAAGAGGCCGAAGAAGCCCTCCCGCCTCCTGGCAGGGATAGGACGTATCGCCCTGGGAGGCGAACTTAAGAAAGTGGGCTTTACCTGCGAGAAGATCGATATGGATAAGGCAGGGGACGGTCCCTGGATGATACTCATGAACCACTGCAGCTTTACGGATCTCTCCATCGCCTTCGAGGTTCTCAAGGGACGCCCCTTCAGTATCGTCTGTACCTCCGACGCCCTGGTGGGTAAGGAGTGGTTCATGAGAGCACTTGGAAATATCCCCACCCGTAAATTCGTTTCAGACTTGACCCTCATCTCAGATATGGATCATGCCCTCAACACAAATAAGGCCAGCGTGCTCATGTACCCCGAAGCAGGTTATTCCCTTGACGGCACCGGCACCAGGATTCCCCGAAGGATGGGTGTCCTTCTAAAAAAGCTCAAGCACCCCGTGGTGATGATCACCACCTTCGGCGCCTTTACAAGAGACCCTCTCTACAACAATCTTCAGAAAAGGGATGTAAAGGTCTCCTGTCAGATGAAGTGCCTCTTCACTCCTGAGGAGCTTGCAGAGAAAAAAGTCAGGGAGATAGACGAGGTCCTGGACAGGGAATTCACCTTCGACTACTTCAAGTGGCAGCAGGACAACAACATCGAGATAGACGAACCCTTCAGGGCAGACGGACTTAACAGGATCCTCTACAAGTGCCCCCACTGCATGAGCGAAGGAAAGACCATAGGAAAAGGCATAACCCTGACCTGCAGTGAGTGCGGAGCGGAGTACGAACTCGATACCCTGGGAAGACTGAAAGCAATAAACGTGGAAGCAAAGTTCACACATATACCAGACTGGTTCGCCTGGGAGAGAGAACAGGTCAAGACGGAACTTGAGAATAGGACCTACTCTTTGGATGTTCCCTGTGATATCGCCATACTCAAGGATTCGCAAGCCCTCTATATGGTGGGCACCGGAAGGCTCCGTCACGATGTGAACGGATTCGTCCTGGACGGATGTGACGGAAAGCTCCACTACGAGCAGTCACCGGGAGCATCCTACAGCGTCAATTCCGATTACTTCTGGTATGAGATCGGCGACATCGTTTCCATCGGCACCAACGACTGTCTCTACTACTGTTTCCCGAAGGAAGGGGATATCGTAGCAAAGACCAGGATCGCCGCGGAGGAACTCTACAAGATATCCAAGGGAAAGGGCTCTTCCGAAGCCTGATACCGATGTAGAAAGCCTGCTGTTAATATGCTATCTTTATTGACAGCAATAAGATGACACCAGAGGTATAAATGGACGTTTTAAGGACTATCCGCAACTACTTTTTCTACAGCGGCATTGAAAGGGACGAATATAACGCAGTAAAAAAGGATGCCTATATATCCAACTACGAAGTATGGCGCATCCTCCACTTCCTGATGGTAGCCGCCTTTGCTTTTCTTTATGTGAGCTCTTTCTTTAACGACCTGCTCAAGTCCAACAGCGTCTTCTACCTGACAGGTCTCGCCTACTCGGTAGCTGTAGTCTGCATCTTTCTGGTCATAAGGAAAGATTCCCTTCTGGGGCAGCTTATCATCTACCTGTCCATATCCCTTCTTTTCATATTCGCCTGCCTGATCACACAGAACAAGCCGGAGCTGCCTGCCACCACGTTTATCGTCTTTCTTCTCGTAACTCCCATGTTCATGATCGACAAGCCCTTCTTCATGACCATCGAGCTGTGCGCAGCCTCTGCCGTCTTCCTGGTCTGGATGTATTACGTAAAGCCTTACGACGTCTGGGAGATGGACATGATCAACGTGGTCATCTTCACCATAGCAGGAATATTCCTTAACATAATCGCCAACTCCATCCGCATCAAGGAATTCGTCCTGACCCGGGAGATAAATATCCAGAAGGACACGGACGAACTGACAGGCCTTCGGAACAAGGGTGCACTTACCCGCGAGATCAATAAGATCCTGGAGGACGAAAACTGTGATAAGGGCATCATGTTCCTTCTGGATGTGGACCGCTTTAAAGCAATAAACGATACCTACGGTCACGATATAGGAGATGATGTCATCGCCCGCCTCGGAAAGACCCTGGGAAAGATGTTCACCAAAGATGAGATCGTTGGCCGTTTCGGCGGAGATGAGTTCATCATCTTCATCAGGGATACAGACAACAGGGACGAAGCAAAAAAGATCGCCGAAGACATCATGAAGAACGCATCGGAAAACATCACACTTCCCGAAAAGGAAAATACAGTAAGCGTCAGCATAGGAGCAGCCATCTATAACGGAAACGAAAAGCACTACTCCGGGATCTTCAAAAAAGCTGACACAGCCCTTTACAGATCAAAGGCAGATGAGGAAAACAGATTCTGCATCTATGAATAAGACTACTGCAGGACCGGTACGTTATACTTTTCCAGCAGGGAATTAAGATCCATTATGCTCAGTTTATTGTTGACGGCATAGATAATAACGCTGTCTCTTCTGCTCTTGGGATAGAGTATTCCCTCTTTTGAGATCTCCAGCGCCTGCTGGCATTCTTCAAGATCCATTCCGGCACCAATGGCTATGGCAATGATCTTATCCCTTCCCGGCTTCTTACTGCCATCCATTATCTGATATATATAATTACGGTCGATCAGACTTGTCCGGTGAAGATCGGCGATCGACATATCTTTCTTTTCAAGGATCCCCTTTATGTACTGGCTCAGATCTGTCTGATACTTGCCTTCGATGGAATCAACATACTCATCAAGAGCACTGTTGTTATCACAAGAAGCCAGCTTTTTCATTAAGTCCTTTGTTTTTTCTGTTTTTTCGTCCATAATAACCTTTCTGTTTTATAATGATAGTATGAACAAACTAACTGAGTATAAAACATTATATCAATATGATGATAAACATAAGTTAGTCATTGATGAGATATCCGGAGATATATACATCCAGAAGACTCTAACTCATTATGATGTCAGTGTTTATTCTTATTTAAAGAGCCATCCTGACCGTCATATCCCCGGGATCATCAGTTTTCATGAAACAGAGGATGCTCTGGTCGTAATAGAAGACTATATACGCGGTAATACCTTTGATGTGATCATCAACGATCCTTCCATGAAAGACAGTGAAAAGATCCGCTATTTCGTCGATCTGGGAGAAGGACTCAAGTATCTGCACAACGCTCCACAACCGATCATACACAGAGATCTTAAACCTTCCAATATCCTGGTGAGGGATGATGGATCCATCGTGATCATCGACTATGATGCAGCCAAGACTTATAAGTCCGATCAGGAACAGGATACTACCTGTATTGGTACCGACGGCAGAGCCGCTCCGGAACAATATGGTTTTATGCAGTCAGATGCAAGAACTGACATTTACGCCGTCGGAAGGATGATCAAGGATGCATTTCCCGGCAATGACCGCATTCAGAAGATCGCTGCAAAAGCAATGAGCTTTGATCCCCAGGACCGGTACAGCGATGTTGATGCCTTGATTGATTCACTGATCCGCAGGATAGGTGTGGGACCGTTGAAACCACTGTGGCCTGTTCCCGGATTCCGTTCAAGGACCTGGTGGAAGATCCCGATGGCCCTCATCGGATATGCATTCCTGATCTTCATCGCTGTAGGAGTAAAAGCAGAACCCTCAACAGGATATGAGCTATTCCTGACAAAGCTCTTCTTCTTTTTATCCGAACTTGCCATTATCGATATCTGCACATCCTGGACCGGCATCTATGACGTCCTTCCGTTCATCAACGACAGACGTTTCTACATCAGATATCTGTTCAAACTTATCTATTCGCTGGCCACGGTAGTCATACTAACGATCTTATATATCCTGATAGTCGGAACGATCCGGGTATTCCTGTCCTGGTTCTGACATAACGTGGCCATCCCGTTTCCGGGACGACCACGGTCACATCATGTACTCTTGTTATTTTGTTATCTCAAATCCAAGTTCAACTTCTTCCGACCAGTTATCCAGGTTGACATAGTATGTTCCGTCACCATCATAAGGGAAATACAGAGCCAGATCCTGTTCAGCATCAGGTCTCAATTCTCCACCATAGAATATACCTGTATCCTCAAAGTATGTTCCAAGTTCATCTACTTCAGTGCCGGAACTTCCAAAGACTTTTACATAGAAGACGTTGAGCATATTATTCTCTTCACCGACATTCTTAACATGGATCGGTAATTCGATGATCTCCTCGCCGTCATAATCAGAAAACTGATTGCTGAGAGTAGTCCAGTTGACAGAATCTCCAAAAGTGATCTCAAGATTATCAAAAGTAACTGTAAGGCCATATCCGTTCGAAGTATCTATTGCTTCTTCGGTTGCCTCTTCAGTCGTCTCTTCCGGAGCTTCAGTCTCTTCTGCCGTTGATTCAGTTCTCTTAACTTCAACAGATGAATCCGAATCATCCGAAGATCCGCTGGCTATTGAAGCAAAAGCGAACGCCCCCACCAATGCAAAAGAACAAAGCACGCTAATTGTTTTTTTCATCGTTCGTCCTCCCTAAATGATTTGTTATAAACAAAGCCGATAAAACGGCTGTTGTTTCGACCAATATATCCAAAGGATCAAAGACTCCCGGGATTGAATCTGATAACTGGATCGTTTCAAGAAACACAACAGTTATCAGCGATACCAGTACACTTTTTACTGGAGAACGGGACTTATCTTCAAAAAGGCGCAATCCGGATAATAAAGCGTATCCCCATAGAAAATCACATCCGAAATTCCTTATGATCTGCGGATACTTCACTGCTCTTACAGTTATCCCCATCTTATTGGCCCAGTCGTATAAATAAGTTCCACTTCCTGAAGATATATATATGAATGATCCCACCAGGACCGGGATAAC
>CACXGG010000103.1 GCA_902767145.1 Oscillospiraceae bacterium
CTTCCGTTCTGTCTCGAAATGGTGATTATCGCCATAAAATACACCATACCTTTCAATATATAAATTATACCATTAAAAGCATATAATTAGGACATGAAGAGTATTGTTGTGTATTTCTCCAGAAGCGGTAATACAAGGGCGATGGCACAGATAGCACAAAGCCGTACGGGCAGCGATATCTGTGAACTTTTATCTCCCGAACCTCTACCGCAGGATATTAGGATACTTCACGATAATGTAGTGGATTTAAAGCTCTTTCCGGGGAAGAAGTCAGATCCTCTTCCGCTTCCGTTCGATCCTGATAAGTACGCCGTCTTTATAATCGGTTCGCCTCTTTGGCTTGGAACGTATCCCGATTTTTTCATCTCATACTTAGAGAGTATTAACTGGCGAGGGAGGAAGGTATTCCCCTTTATCTCCTTCGGAGGTACAAGAGGCAGTTATTACGAAAGGCTTAAGGAGGTCTGTAAGGGCGCTTCCGTAGATCTGCCCTTTGAGATGCACACGACTTCTCGCTCCGAAGAAGCCCGTGAATTCGAGCTCTGGCTGGATAAGATTAATAATTTCACCGGGAATATAAAATAAGTGTTGACACAGCCCGACTGTCCAAGTATAATCATTCTCGCGTGAGACGCCGACTTAGCTCAGTTGGTAGAGCAGCTGATTTGTAATCAGCAGGTCGCGAGTTCGAGTCTCGCAATCGGCTCCATAACGAAGACCCCGTGAACTTAAGGTTCGCGGGGTTTTGTTTTTCCGGTTTCCGCCAAGGTGGAGGAGACAGTGGAAGCTGTCATAGATGCCCTGGAGTAGTTTTCAGATGCCTGTGAAGAAGGTGATGACCATCATCAGGCAGAAGAATATGGCAAATGATATGGTGCCTTTGTCGGAATGCTTTCCCGTGGATATGGAAGACATATTCTCTTCGAGTACCAGGAAAGCTATGGCGCCGCCTGAAAGAGCCATAGTGAACATAAGGATCCCGGGGAAGGCTGTTACCAGCATGATCATGACCATGCCCAGGAGCGGCTCAACAACGCCTGAGATGACTCCCATAAGGAAGGACTTGCCCTTTTCCTCTCCCACGGCCCTGATGGGATTAGATACAAAGATGCCCTCGGGGATATTCTGGACTGCAATGCCTATGGTCAGTGCAAAAGCAGCGACGATGGAAACTTCCTCGGCTCCGTTAAGGGCGCCTGCGAACATGATGCCTACGGCCATTCCTTCAGGAACGTGATGGATGACTTCGGAGAGCATGAGTTTATACGGGCGCTTAAGCCTGGTGGAAGGACCTTCTTCAGCCGTTGTAAGTATGTGTGAATGGGGGACCACCTTATCCAGCAGATACTGAAAACCTATACCGAGGATAAAGCCTGCAGCTGCGGTCAGGACCTCGCCTTTCCTGATGGAGGGGTAGAGCAGGGTCCAGGTGGAACATGCCATCATGATGCCTCCTGTCATGCCCGTCAGGATGAGCTTGACATCGTCCTTTATCTCTTTATCTGAGATGAATACAAAGGCGGATCCGAAGACTGTTCCCAGGAAGGGGATAAGAAGTCCGAAAAGGACATCTCCGTTATCCATGAAATCAAGAAGTCCAAGATGCTCCAGAAGGATCTTAAGTCCGATGAATATGAGGACAAATCCGCCTGCTGCTTCAGCTCCTGACTTGAACTTCGTTCCGAAGGCATTTCCTATCTTTACTCCGAAGGAGGAGAAGATAAACGTGGTCACCGTGATGATGAGACATCCTATGATGGTATTTATGAGAGGTGAAGCATCAATAAGCTCCACCGGGACAGCTACAAAAGTGATGCCCACGGCAAGTGCATCGATGGAGGTGGCCACTGCCAGAAGGAACATGGATCTTACATCAAAACCTGCACGGGTCTGTTCCTCATCAGAAGAGAAAGCTTCCCTCAGCATATTGATGCCGATTATTGACAGGAGGATAAATGCCAGCCAGGGGGCGACCTTTACGATGATGAACTCAAATCTCGAACCCAGGATATAACCTAAGAAGGGCATGAGTCCCTGGAAGACTCCGAACCATGTTCCGCAGAGAAAGATCTGCTTGATCCCGGCCTTTCTTGTCTCTATTCCCTTACATATGGAAACTGCGAATGCATCCATGGAAAGTCCGATGCCGAGGAGTAACAGTTCGATCAGTCCCATGTGTTTTTGTGATGCTCCTTTTTCGCGTATAGATTCCCTTATTGATCCACGAAAGAATCTATCACGGTGACAGCGCGGTTGTCAAACGGTAACCGGGCTTATATATGATATAATCCGAACATCGGCGCCCCTTTGCCGGAAAAGATAACTATTTCTGAAAGGTATCGATTATATGAAGTCTTTTTCCAGATCATTAGCAGTCCCCTTAAGTATAGCCCTGATCATGCCTGTGTTCGGAGGGATAAGTGTCCTTGCAGACGACGGGGTCCCCATCGATGAGGATCATTTCCCGGATCCTGTGTTCAGGGAGCTCATCGAAGATGTCTATGATTATGACGAAAACGGATACATAAGCGATTATGAGATCAGCATTACCATGAATATAAAATGCGAGAGTATGGGTATCGAGTCCGTTGAGGGCATAGAATACTATACTGACCTTCAGGGCCTGTGGTGCAGGGATAATGATATCGAGGAGCTGGACCTCAGCGGTAACCCGGACCTTCGAGGCCTGTGGTGTTCCGAGAACCCCATTTCGGAACTGGACTTTTCGAATAATCCGGAACTCACCTGGGTGTACTGTTTTGAATGTGATCTCACGTCACTGGACTTTTCGGATACGCCCCACATGGCATACATTGAGTGCAATACAAATCCCCTGACGGAACTTAATATCTCCACTAACGAGGAACTGGAGCATCTGATGCTGGGCTCCTGTCAGATACATGAACTGGACCTCAGTAATAATCCGAATCTCTGCGAGCTGGTGTGCTTCAGAAATGAGATGACATATCTTAATATCGAGAATAACTACAAGCTCAAAAGGCTAAATATCTGGGATAATCCCGATCTGGGAAATATCGATATCGACCACCTTTCACAGCTTGAGTACTATAATTGTGCCGCCAACGGAGTTACTGAACTCGACGTCAGCGGAAATCCCCTGCTCATGCAGCTGAGCTGTGGCTGGAATTCCATCAGTGAACTGGACCTTTCCAATAACCCCAGGCTCGGATATCTTGACTGCAACACTAACCAGATAACGTCACTTGATGTGTCACATAATCCTCAGCTCTATTTTCTTCAGGCTTTTATCAATAACTTTACTACCATCGATATCGGAGATAACAGCCGTCTTCTGAAGACGTATAACGACGGCTATTTCCAGTATGAGCCTAATGTGGCGGGAAAGTCCTGGACCATAGACTATGGCGGAAGCGTCGAGCCTTTAAATGAGCTTTTGTATTTCCTCTGTGTCGGGGAAGATGTAACTGTAACTACCAACGGTCACGGATACAGCGATGTCTATGACAGCTATATCGATACAGATGACGGCCTCTCTTCTTCTGATGATCTCATCACCCGTGAGATGGCTATACAGACCCTCTATGAACTGGCAGGAAGTCCTTCTGTCAGCGGCACTTCTGAATACACGGACGTTGATTCCGGATCCTGGTATGAGGATGCCGTTATCTGGGGAAGGGACAACAACATCTGCTTCGGTTATCCCAATATCTGTTCTGATACTTTCGGCGTCGGCGAATGGATAACCAGGGAGGACCTGGCTCTCATGATCCACAGGTTCGCGGAGTATCAGGGATACAAGACTGCCTTTGACTACGGAAGGACCGACTGGTTCGCTGATTTCGAGGATATAGACTTTTATGCATGGGGTGCATTTACCTTTGCCATCCAGTGGGAGATCCTCCTGCCTGACGGAAATGACAACATGGCCCAGAGCGACCGCTATATGCTGCCCCACGGCAGGGTGACAAGAGATGACCTCAGAAACGGCATCATCACGCTGATGGAGCTCAACTGGGATACACCTCCTTCAGTCATTCCCATTCCTGACGGTCCCGGATTACCTGCCGGAAGCTGGATGAAGGATTCAGGCGGATGGTGGTATAAGAACTCCGACGGATCCTACCCCTCTTCCTGCTGGAAGAAGATCGCAGGCAAATGGTATTACTTCAATGCCAACGGATATATGGCCACAGGCTGGAAGAAGGTCGGATCCTCCTGGTACTACCTGGGCAGTAACGGCATCATGAGAACAGGCTGGCAGCAGATCTCCGGCAAGTGGTACTACTTCTCAGAAAGCGGTGTAATGGCCACGGGCTGGAAAAAGATCGGATCCTCCTGGTACTACTTCAAGTCCGGCGGCATTATGGCCACAGGCTGGCTCAAAGTAGGAAGCGACTGGTATTATATGTCCTCCTCAGGAGCCATGCAGACAGGCTGGAAGAAGATCAGCAATAAGTGGTACTATTTCTACTCTTCAGGAAAGATGGCCTACAGCACCACCATAGACGGCTGTACCCTTGACGCCAACGGAGTCTGGGTCTGATGAGGATATGGTATGATCGTATCGGATAAGGATATATGATATGGCAACACTCTGCAGGAACTGCGGCGGACCTCTGGTCTTTAAGCCGGAACTTAATAAGCTCTTCTGCGGCAAGTGCGGAAGCACCTGCAGAGCGGAAGAGATCGACAACAGCGAAAAGGATTACCTGGAAGATATAGAAGCAGTCCCCATGAAGGAGGTCTACGGTTACGAAGACCCCGACTTCGTGGACAGGAATATCTATATCTGCGAAAACTGCGGAGGCGAGGTGGTGGTCACCGATACTGAGGCCTCCACCTACTGCATATACTGCGGAAATCCCACCGTCGTCTTCAGCCGCGTGACAAAGCAGAGAAGACCTGAGTTCATTATGCCCTTCTCCACCACAGAGGATGAGATCCTTAACCTTGTCAGGAACAGGATACAGAGAGGATTCTTTATCCCGCCTTCCCTTAAGAAAGTAAAGATCGAAAAGATAAGGGGAATATATATCCCCTATAATATCGTGAACTGCAGGCACCACGATGCGGTGATCCTCAGGGGAACCGTAAAGAGCGGAAACAGAAAAAGAACGGAATATTTCCAGAGGGCCGGATCCTGCGAATTTAAGAATATCCCCCTGGATGCTTCCGTAAAGCTCAACGACGAATCAAGTTCCAGGCTCGAACCTTACTTCCTGGAAAACCTCAAGGTGTTCAATGAGGACTATCTTTCGGGTTTTTATTCTGATATTCCGGATGTTACCAAGCTCGATATCAAAAGGGCGGCCTCCAAACGCTGCAACGAAATGTTCCTGGAAGAGACGCAGAAGAGCATTGCTGCCCAGGATGTCCAGGTGGTGGCAAATATCCCCCATACCGTTGTGGCGGATGACCCGGTATACGCCATGCTTCCGGCCTGGTTCGTGACCTTTGAATATAAGAAGAAGCCCCATACCGTACTGGTGAACGGAGATACCGGAAAGGTGGTCTGTGCCCTTCCCTGGAGCGAGCCTCTGTTTTTCGTGCTGACGACGCTCCTGGCACTTGTCATCGCAGCAGGAGCTGCATTTATCCTGTATTTTCTCTTTGCGACCATGTTCTCGTCACACAATTCAAGCAGAAATGACGGTAAGCTCCTGGGACTCTTTATCGCAGGCGGGATCACGGCCTTTTCCCTGGGATGGAAGAAATATAAGAACGTTATGGCCAAGATGAAGCTTACCCAGTCAGCAAGGACCATGAACTTTGTAAAAAGGAGGCAGGGCTGATATGAATATCCCGGCATTAGTACTGGCAATAGGCTTTGGCCTCTTTTTCGGTTATGGAGTCTCCCTTTATATCTTCGCGGGTCTGCTGGACCGGTCCAACAATATGGGTGATACCCTGTGTAATTTCGATCACTACTGCCCCGGTGAGATCCACTACGAGAGGATGGCGGATAATGTTTCAAAGGACTCAAAGGATTCATTTATCATGGAATATGGAGTGGATCCTGTTGACGAGCCTGACAAAAAGGTGGAGATCACCGATGACGAGGCACAGTATGAGGATATCCCGGATATCGATATCCCCATCTTTAAGCCCCTGGAATGATTTCCCTGTTTGACATTTTGGTGTAAGTAGAGTTTAATCTCTAAAGTTTACTTTTTAATATCGGAGGATAGATATATGGCAGCAGATGTCAAGTTTTCGGTAAAGGATGCAGTAGGTAAGCAGCTCCTTGCACCCGTAACAGTAAGTGATGAACTTAAGGATAAGTTTCTTAAGAAGTCCAGGAGTTCTTCCTGGAAGCTTCTTCCCGTATCCATCATCGTAAGTGCCGTGATCATACTTCTTGTGGTCCTGGCCATCGTTTTCCTTAGCAGGTTCGTTTTCAGCCTGATGGGTATCATCGGTGTATTCTTTCCTATCTTTGCTGTTTATAACATCTTTGCAACGGCAAAGGCCATCAAGAATCAGGATTATGAATTCCTGGCAGGTGAGGTAGTAGGCAAGACTGATAACGGATATCAGATAAGAGGCCTTGAGGCACATAACATCAGTGCCTTTATCGGTAAGAAGGAATATAACCCCGGTGACAGGGCTATCGTGGCAAGACTCGGCGATGACCTGAACCTCATTTCTGAAGAATGATATTGTTCTTTTAATTAAAAAGATAAGACCTGTGGACATGACGTTCGCGGGTCTTTTTTTGCGAAAAGATATTGACAGGGAGGGAAAACGGGAATAATATAAACATGTTTATATAAACGCGTTTACATAATTGGAGGAAAACATGGGAAGAAAGTCTACAGTGACCAGGGAGATGATCCTTGAAGCGGCTTATCAGATCCTGGAGGAGGAAGGCTACGGAAGCGTCAACATAAAGACCATTGCAGCGAAGGTAGGATGTTCCACCCAGCCCATCTCCTGGCATTTCGGGAATATGGGGGAGCTCAGAAGGAGCCTTTTTGAATACTGTCTTCATAAGATGTGGGACGGTATCGAGGAGAAGATGACCAGACTGGAACCGGCGGAAATGTTCTATGAGACTGGAAAGAACTATCTTTCCATCGCATATGATCACGGCAATGTCTTCAGGTTCCTTCATCTTGATGCTTCAGATGAGTACAGGACAGATGGGGGAGATATAGCAGCCACATTGGGGGACCCGAGGATCATCACCATGCTCGCAGGCTATTATGGAAGATCTGAAGAGGAGATCGGACCGATAGTCAGGGACATAGTCATCTATACCCATGGACTAGCCATGATCGTCCTCCAGGATATCTTTGATATCAAAAAGGAAGAGGCGTTCCGGATGATATATAACGAGGGACACCAGAGGTTTATAGCAATAGGAATAGATATAGGAGAGATGAAATGATACTTATCATCAACACGACAGACGACAGGGATGTATCTGAAAAGATCAGATCTGAACTGAGATCAACATCTACGGATTTTGACATCGTAGAAGCTTCGGAAATGAAGATAGGAAACTGCATCGGATGCAACTACTGCTGGCTCAAGACACCGGGCATCTGCACCATAAAGGACGACCACGAGACCATCTTAAGGAAGATGGTGGGAGCAGAGCAGGTCTGGGTCATATCGGACGTTACACTGGACTTCGTAACGCCTCTTGCAAAGAATATCGTTGACCGCACCATACCCCTGGCCACCATGAACCTGAAGTTCAAAGGTGACCAGATGAGACATGTCCTTCGATATGGAAAAAAGGGATATGACTTCGGTCTTATCATCAGAGGCGAAGCGGATATGGATTATCTGAAGAGATGGTCTGAAAGAGTGGCAGTCAATTTCGGAGGAAGATCCAGGGGCGCATTTGGAACAGAGGATATAAAGGAGGCGGTATCATGCATGTAATGATAATAAACGGAAGCCCCAGGGTACAGTCACTGAGTAATACAGATAAGATCATAAGCCGCCTTGTAAAGGGCATGAAGACGGAAGATGAGGAACTGACATATGAGCTCTATTCCATCTCCGACAGGAAGCAGTGGGATGCTGCCCGGGAAGCCTTCAAAAGGAACACAGAGATCCTTATCGCCATCCCTCTTTATGTGGAATGCATCCCGGGACTTCTTCTGGAGTTTCTGGACACCCTCGAAAAGAAAGACGGGAACACCAGGATATCCTTTGTCCTTCAGAGCGGATTTGCGGAAGCATCCCAGCTTAGATGTGGCGAGGAATATCTTAAGAAGCTGGCTCCCATGCTGGGATGCAGCTACGGCGGAACACTTGTAAAAGGAGATAATTTCAGCTACAGGTTCCTGCCGGCGGAGCAGTCCGAAAAGCCCCTTTCAGCCTATGATGAGATGGGAGCATCCTACATAAGGAACAGGGGCTTTGACAGCGATGAGGCAAGAAAGTTCTCAGGGCCTGAATATTTCAAGGCTCCCTTCAGGGTCTTCCTGGGGATCATCTTCGCCACCGTAGCTCCCCTGGGATTTAAGGCTATGGCCAAGGGCCTGGGATGCACAAAGCCTCTTGGAGACAGGCCGTATAAGAACTCCTGAAAAGAAAAACACATAAAAAGCACATAAAGGACTGCCTTTATGTGCTTTTTGTTAGGAATCACACATTCTTCCGCAAAAATGCATCTCAAATGCGGAAATTGTGCGGATCTCTTTTTCGTTGATGATCAGGATCCCGTAAAGTCGTATTTTTTGACTCCCAGCATCCAGAACTTGTAGCTCAGGTAGAAGAAGAGGATACCGATGAGAGGTGCACACCAGGAAAGAGGAGGTGCACTGCAGGGATCCAGGACTGCAAGGCTCGGGTAATATGCCACGAACGCAATTGGTATGATGAAGGTGAAGATCACCTTGAAGATACCGCTGAAGATGCTTGCGGGATACTTGGCGAAATCCTTGAAGCGGAACATTATGACCATGACATATCCCGAGCCTATGATCCAGAAACATGTTGCTGCCGCGAAGTTCATTATCGCGATCATGAACAGGGAGGCCGTGATAAGGAATACTATGAGGAGGCAGATCCTTAAAGGTGTCACGGCCATTCCGATGTTAGCCCATGCATATATGAGAGTTCCCAGACCGAAGGCCAGCTGTCCCAGACCCTTAACGTCGAATACTTCCGACATGAAGTAGAAGAAGACGTTTATGGGACGGAAACAGTATTTGATAAAGTCTCCGGACTGGACCTGGAATCTCAGGTTCCAGTTGTTGTCGAAGAAGCACTGGACAGGTGTCAGGGCCACCAGTGAAAATCCGTAGAGGAAGAGCATATGGTGGTAGTCCCATCCGTTGATGGAAGGGAAGTTCCGAAAGAGGATGAGGAAGGTGACAAAGCCAGAAAGGTTAGTCATGATCATGCCGATGGTGGAGATCACGAAATCGGCACGGTAGCTCATCTTGCTCTTCAGATCCTGTACCAGGATCTTCTTGTATATCCGGGCGTAAAAAGAGAGCCCGCGTTTTTTTATTGCTGTATCAGTACTCATCTTTATCAGCCTCCGTTTACTGTGATCTTACGGACTGAGAAGTTCCAGAAAAGTGTTCCTGCTACATAGAGGATCAGGCACCAGGCCAGCTGAAGCCCGAACATGGGCAGGAGCCCTGAAAGCTCCGTGGATCCGTTCTTCTGAAGAAGTATGGTGAGAGGTATATCGTACACTGCTCTGAAGGGGAGGAGATCCACGATCTTTCTGGCAGCTTCCGGGAAGAATGCCAGAGGGATGGATGCTCCGGACAGAAGGAGTACGATGGTCTCTTTTACGATGTTGATGCCCCAGGTTGATTCCGTGTAAAGGCAGATGGTGGCAACTATCATCTCCATGCTGAAGTTTACTATCAGTGCCAGAACTGTGGACACGAGGAAGAAGACCAGGTTCAGTCCCATATGGATGGCTCCGTGGGTGACGATCATGACCACGATGAAGGTGGGGATAAAGGTCATCACGAACTGGACCACATGTGATCCCGAGTAGCTCCAGAATGTGTACTTCCTGAAGCTCATGGGCTTCAGAAGATCGAGTATTATCTTTCCGCTCTGTATGGATCTGCTCATATCCCAGACGACGAACATCTCCAGGAAATTGAAGAGGGCCGTGGCCAGGATAAGGTAGATCATGGTATCCGTAAATGTCATGCCGTTTACCACATCAGTTCCGGAGGAATCGTATATAGCCTTCCAGAGGAAATATACAAGTACCAGATATATGAGGTTTGCAAACAGCGTGACAAAGGTACCCAGGCGGAACTGAAGTGATTCCATTATGCCTGCGCGTGTCAGCGCAATGAGTCTCTTTCCGTTCATACAGATGCTCCTTCGTATATCTTCTTGATGACTTCCTCAGTGGAGATCTCCTCCAGCTTCAGATCCTTGATCTTCTGTTCTTTCTGTCTCTCCATGATGATCTTCATGATGTCCTGCTTTGATTCATCAATGACTTCCTCTACCCAGTTGTCGTCTGAAAGCCTCATCTTAAGTGTCCTGTAGTTTCCGAAGTAGGACTTCAGATGCTCGATGTCGTTGTCGTAGATCTTGGATCCCTTATCGATGATGACGATCCTCTTGCAGAGTGCGTCAACGTCTCCCATGTCGTGGGTGGTGAGGATGACCGTGGTGTTCTTTTCGGAATTAAGACCGGAGATAAGTGATCTGATCTTATCCTTCATGGATACGTCCAGGCCGATGGTGGGCTCATCCAGGAATACGATGGCCGGGTTGTGCAGGAAAGCTGCCAGGATATCGCTCAGGGTCCTCTGGCCCAGTGACATCTGACGTACCGGCTTATGGAGGATGGGCTCTATATCAACAAGGGATCTGTAGAGCTCGATCATATCCTCATATTCCTTCTGGGGGACCATGTAGATGTCCCTCAGGAGCCTGAAGGATTCGATGAGGGGAAGGGACCACCAGAGCTGTGATCTCTGTCCGAAGACGACGCCGATATTTTCGGAGTTCTTTGTCCTCTCCTTATAAGGCACCACGCCGTTGACCATGATCTCTCCGGAACTGGGTTCCAGGACACCGGTCATCATCTTGATGGTGGTGGACTTTCCCGCGCCGTTAGGTCCCAGGTAGCCGATGATCTCGCCTCTCTTTATCTCCAGGGAGACATCCTTGACGGCAGAGATAGTCTTATAGTCTCTCGAAAAGAGATCCCTTATACTTCCCTTAAGTCCTTCATGGCGGTTCAACACTTTAAAGTCCTTACAAACATTTTTCATTACGATAGCGTTTTCCATGTGATCCTCCGCTTGCATTTCTTTGTTGATACAAGTATATTCTATGTATAGAGCGATTTTTATAGGGAAAATTCCCTAAAAATATAACAATTTTCCATGCAAATGTAATATAGTTATATTTTCATGGAAGAAAGAGGTATCTGATGGACAAAATGAAGATGGGACTGATCGTTAAGCGTGACGATGGTTCCGAGGTAGTTAACTACGATGATCCTTCATTTCCTTCCTATGTTTATGAAGGATGGGTAAAACCAAAGGTTACCTGGGAGAGGGTTCCCCACTACCATAAGGATATAGAGATAAATACTGTTACCTCCGGACAGATGGCATATTCCGTCAACGGAAAGACCATCATCCTCAACGAGGGCGATACCATAATCGTCAATGCCAATCAGATCCATTACAGTATGAGCATCACGGAGGAGAAGGCAAAATACGTGATCTGTGTAATAGATCCTTCCATCCTTATGTCGACAGTTGCAGTGGAGATGAGATATATAAGACCTATCATCGATAATCCTGATATACCTTATCTCAGGTTCCGTGATCTGAATGAAGATGCGGAGAGGATGTATAAACTGGTGACCAGACTTCCTGAGCTCCGTCACGATCCCTTTGAGGTCACCATGCAGTTCTTCAGGATCTGGAAACTGATGCTTCATTACAGCCAGACCATTGGAGTTCTGGAAAAGGACGAGGGAACAGACCAGCATATGCTCTCCTTTAAATCCATGATGCATTTCTTGTCAGAAAACTATCAGGACAGTATTACCCTGGATGAAATAGCCGCAAGTGCCAATGTAAGTAAGTCCCTCTGTAATATCATCTTCCATAAATATGTGGGTGAGTCCCCGGTGAACTATCTGATGCATCTGAGGCTTCGGAAAGTAGCGGAGTATCTAAGGTCCAGCAGCCTCAATATCTCCGACATCACTGAGCTCACCGGATTTAAGGGCGTAAGCTACATGTCTGAATCTTTCAAGAAATACTTCGGCATGACTCCCAGGGAATACAGGAAGGACTGGACCCGTAACAGCGACAATGTCACCGGCTGATGCAACCTTAAAGGACAGACTCCGTGTTATATGGTAAGAACAGAAAAAGGAAACGAGGTGTTCATGATGAAAAAGTTATTATCACTGGCTATATGTTCCGCGCTGCTTTTGTGTGCATGCTCGGATGAGAAGATAGTGGAAGAGGCATTAAAGGAAACAGAGGATACGACTCCTGTTACCACCATCGTCATCGAGACTGATATATCTGAGGAGACAGAGGAAACTGAAGAGGCCGTCGATATTTCTGACATGGATATCATAAACAGTAATATCCCGGGAGGCTGGGAATATGCAGACGATCCTTCCATCACTGATGAGAGGCTTCAGCTGTTCGAAGATGCCATGGGTACCTATGTCGGTGTCGACTATGAACCCGTCTGCTATCTCGCATCACAGCTGGTGGCTGGTACGAACCACTGCTTCCTCTGCAGGACATCTGCCGTGGTACCTGATCCGGTCCCTTACTGGACCCTCGTCTATATCTATAAAGACCTTCAGGGAAATGCCACAGTAACCCAGATCGCTATACTCGGATATGATCTTGGAGCCGATGATAACGGCATGGCAGTGACAGGGGTCATTCCTTCAGGCGATGGAGAGTGGACAGTTCCCGATGATCCCACCATAACAGATGAACAGAATGCTGTCATCGACGATATGTATGAGCATGTGGCTTTTGAACTGGTGGACGACTTTGTTGCCTGCCTCGGTGTCAGGGA